>NZ_JBMFGQ010000026.1:0-25474 GCF_049977265.1 Desulfurella sp.
TTAAAATATACAAAACATACTTAATTTAGTCAAGTTTTAGTAAAGATTCTTGCTTAAAAAAAAGGAGAAATACCTTTTAAAAGGTATTTCTCCTTTTTAAAACTTAGTATAAAGTTTATCAATACATATCTGGCATGCCACCTGGCATTGGTGCAGCTGGTTTGTTTTCTTCTGGTAAATCTGTTATTAAAGCTTCTGTTGTTAGCATTAAGCCTGCAACTGAAGCAGCGTTTTGAAGCGCTATTCTTTCCACTTTTGTTGGATCAATAATCCCAGCTTTTAACATATCTACAAATTCACCTTTTCTTGCATCAAAGCCAAAAGACTTGCTACTATTTTCTTTTATTTTATTTACGACAATAGAACCTTCAAACCCTGCATTTTTAGCAATTGCCCTAATTGGCTCTTCTAAAACTTTTAGAATAATAGAAGCACCGATATTTTGATCTTCATTTTCCAATTTGATATTTTGAAGTACTGATTCGCATTTTAATAATGCAGTACCACCGCCTGGCACTATACCTTCTTCAACCGCTGCTTTTGTAGCATTTAATGCATCTTCTACTCTTGCTTTTTTCTCTTTTAACTCTGTCTCTGTTGATGCTCCTACTTTAATTACAGCAACACCGCCTGCTAGTTTTGCTTTTCTTTCCCTAAGTTTTTCTTTATCATATTCACTTGTTGATTGTTCAATTTGAGCGTCAATTTGCTTGATCCTACCTTTTATATCGTCTTTTTTCCCAGCACCATCTATTACAGTTGTATTTTCTTTATCTACAACAATCTTTTTAGCCCTGCCAAGCATTGACAAATCGGCAGTCTCTAACTTCATACCTGTTTCTTCACTAATTACTGTGCCACCCGTTAAAATAGCAATATCTTTTAACATTTCTTTTCTTCTATCGCCAAAACCTGGTGCTTTTACGGCTACACAAGAAATTGTTCCTCTAATTTTATTTACAACTAATGTGGCAAGTGCTTCGCCTTCTACTTCCTCAGCAATAACCAAGAAAGGTTTTCCGGCTTTTGCCATTTTTTCTACTAATGGTAAAAATTCCTGCATCGAAGAAATCTTTTTATCTGTAATTACTATAAATGGCTCTTCTAGTTCTGACACCATTTTTTCTGTATTTGTAGCAAAGTATGGTGAGACATAACCTCTATCAAATCTCATACCTTCTACAACTTCTAATTCAGTTTGCGTTGATTTTGCTTCTTCAACTGTAATTACACCATCCTTACCTACTTTGTCCATAGCTTCTGCTATAATTTCGCCAATTTCTCTTTCATTATTAGCAGAAATTGATCCAACTTCTGCAATCTCTCTTTTTTCTTCTATTGGTTTAGAAATTTTCTTTAATTCTTCTACTACTTTTTCTACAGCCTTATCAACACCTCTTTTTAACTCAATTGCGCTGACGCCTGCAGTAACATGCTTTAAACCTTCTCTGTAAATCGCTCTTGCTAAAACTGTTGCTGTTGTAGTACCATCGCCAGCTACATCACTTGTTTTACTTGCTACTTCTCTTACAAGCTGAGCACCCATATTCTCATATGAGTCTTTTAGTTCAATTTCTTTTGCAACCGTAACACCGTCTTTTGTTATCAATGGACTTCCAAATTTTCTATCAATTACCACATTTCTACCCTGTGGCCCAAGTGTTGCACTTACAGCATCTGCAAGTTGATTTATACCTTTTAAAATTTTCGATCTAGCGGTATCTCCAAATTCTATCTGTTTTGCACCCATACATTCACCTCCTTAAAAATTACTCAAAAATACCCAAGACTTCATCTTCTTTTAAAATGATATAGTCTTGATCATTTAATTTTAACTCTGTGCCTGAATATTTTGCAAATAACACAAGATCACCTGCTTTAACATGTTCCACATCACCACCAACGGATTCCACTCTCGCCTTTTGTGGCTTTTCTTTTGCAGTGTCTGGTATTATGATTCCAGACTCAGTTTTTTGTTCTTGCTCTTCAATCTTACCCAGTATTCTGTCAGCCAATGGCTTAAATCTCATAAGTCCACCTCCCTTTTTTATTAGCAGTAAACTAATACTGTTGCTAATAATACACTTAAAATTCATTTTTTCAAGTTTTATTATTGAATATTACAATCATTTATTCAATATTAAAACAAATTATTAGAAAATAATAGCTTTTTTCAATAAAAAAAATGCTTGCTTTTTTTGTCAATTTAGAATAAATTAGTCCTAGAGAGGTTTATATGCATACAAACGAAAAAGGTAAATATTTAACAGAGTTTTTGCCATATATAAAAGAGTTTGCGGGTAATACCTTCGTAGTTAAGTACGGAGGAAGCGCTATGATTAATGACGAGCTAAAAATGGCATTTTCAAAAGATATGACATTACTAAAATTTGTTGGTATAAATCCTATTATAGTTCATGGAGGAGGCAGTGAGATTGGTGGAACACTAAAACAATTGGACATAACAACCAAATTTCACAAGGGTTTGCGTATTACAGACGAAAAAACGATGGAAGTCGTAGTAATGGTTTTAGCTGGTAAAGTAAATAAAGAGATTGTTTTAAATATAAATCACTATGGTGGAAAAGCTGTAGGTTTAAGTGGTGTTGATGGAAACATTATAAAAGCCAGAAAGATGCTTCTTGAAGACGTTGACTTAGGTCTTGTTGGAGATGTTGAGAAAATTAACCCAGATATATTAATAAACCTTTCTAAAAATGGATATATTCCTGTAGTCTCACCTATTGGTTTTGATGATAGTGGCAATAGGTACAATATAAACGCTGATACAGTAGCCTCAAGCATAGCTATAGCACTTCAAGCTGAAAAACTAATATATGTTTCCGATGTTGATGGAATAATGGATAAAAACAATAAGTTGATTAGCGAAATAAAAATAAAAGATATAGATCAAATGATTGATAGCGTCTTGACGGGCGGTATGATACCAAAAGTATTGTCTGCTAGGCAAGCTATAGAAAATGGTGTAAAAAAGGTACATATCATAAATGGTAAAAAACAACATACACTCTTAGAAGAAATATTTACAGATGCCGGTATAGGCACACAAATAGTGAGGTAAAAAATTATGAGTGAATTAAGAAAAGACCCTATAATCGAAAGATGGGTTATAATATCAACCGAGCGCGGTAAAAGGCCACATGACTTTAAACTTGATGAACAAATAAAAACTTCAGGTGGTTTTTGTCCGTTCGACCCAGGAAACGAAAAATATGTACCGCCTGAAATTTATGCTGTTAGATCTCCAGGTAGTCAACCAAATGATCCCAATTGGACATTACGCGTTGTGCCTAATAAATTTCCTGCTTTGGGCATCGAAGGTGATCTGGATAAACATGCCGTTGGACTATACGATGCTATGAATGGTATAGGCGCACATGAAGTAATTATTGAAACACCAAATCATACAGAAACACTTGATATTATGCCACTTGATAGGATGAAAGATGTAGTACTCACCTATAAGGCACGTATTGAAGACTTAAAAAAAGACAAACGCATGAAATATGTACTCGTGTTTAAAAATTACGGGGCAATTGCGGGCGCAAGTTTGGAACATTCACATTCACAATTGATCGCTTTACCAATTATACCAAAAAGACCACTTGAACTTTTCGTTGGAGCAAAAGAATACTTCTCGTATAAAGACAGATGCCCATTTTGTGATGTAATAAGGCAAGAGTTAAACGACAAATTACGCTTAATTGAAGAAACAAAGCACTTTGTTTCAATCACACCATTTGCCTCAAGATCGCCATTTGAAGTTTCAATAATACCTAAAAAACACAGCGCTCATTTTGAATTTGAAGATTCTGAGGTTTTGTATGACTTTACATACATTCTGCAAAATACGCTCAAAAGGTTAAAGATAGCGTTAGATAATCCTCCATATAACTTTGTTTTGATTAATGGAGCATTTGTTTTTGATCATGATGATTATTTTCACTGGCATTTAGATATTACACCCAGGTTAACAAAAATAGCAGGCTTTGAATGGGGTAGTGGATTTTATATAAACCCAACACCACCAGAAGATGCAGCAAAATATTTAAGAGAGATTGCTTTTTAGGAGGAAACAATGAATGTCGTTTTAGTATCGAGCGAGGTATTTCCTTTCTCGAAAACAGGAGGATTGGCCGACGTTGCGGGTGCCCTACCAAAGGCTCTAGCGGAAAATGGCTTAAAAGTAAGCGTGTTTAGCCCACTCTACAAATCTATTGATAAAACAAATTTAAGTCTGTTGCTTAATTTGAATGTTGATTTTAATGCTCAACTAATTAAAACCAATATATATCATACCTTAAAAGATAGATGCGATTTTTATTTTATTGAAAATGAAGCATACTTCAACAGGGATCATCTTTATGGAATTGGTGCAATAGATTACGAGGATAATGCTCTAAGATTTGGTTTTTTTTCCAAAGCTGTTTTAGAAATATTAAAAGCTTTAAAAATAAATCCAGATATCATACATTCAAACGATTGGCAATCAGCGCTTATTAACGTTTACTTAAAATTATTTTATAAAGACATATTTGCTAAAACAAAAACTGTTTTTACTATACACAACTTAGGATATCAAGGTATATTTGACAAATCGTACATCAATAATTTAGGTTTACCATGGGATGTATTTACACTCGATGGGCTTGAATTTTATGACAAAGTAAACTTTCTCAAAGGCGGTATCGTTTTTGCAGACACAGTAAACACTGTTAGCAAAACTTATGCCAAAGAAATTCAGACATCAGAAAACGGATTTGGGTTAGACGGGCTCTTAAAAAAATTCTCATACAAGTTAAGTGGCATTGTAAACGGAATAGACATAGATGTTTGGGATCCAAAATCAGATAAATTTATTGATTATAATTTTAATAACCCAAAAGATAAAATAAAAAACAAAAGTGCCCTTCAAAAACTACTTGGTTTACCAATTAAAGAAGTACCGGTTTTTGGTATAGTATCAAGACTTGCAGCACAAAAAGGCATGGATATTTTCTCAAGTAGCGCTAAAGAATTATTGGAATCAAACGCTAATGTACAATTTATTATTTTAGGCAGTGGTGAAAAGGATATAGAAGAACAAATAGCACAACTATCAAGCCGATACAAAGACAAAGTATCTTTAAACTTAAAATTTGATGAGCCATTAGCACATAAAATCTATGCTTCTAGTGATTTTTTTGTAATGCCATCAAAGTACGAACCATGCGGCTTGGGTCAAATGATAGCCTATCGGTACGGTACACTACCGATTGTGAGAGAAACGGGTGGTCTTAAAGATACTGTCAAAAATTATTCAAATCGTTCTAAAAATCCAACAGGTTTTGTATTTGAAAAATATGACGTTAAAGAGCTTACAAAAACAATTAAAAAAGCAATTGAGTTGTTTAATAAAAAAGATGAGCTATTAAAAATAGCACAATATGTTATGAGCCTTGATTACTCATGGAAAAATCAGGCAAAAGAATATATAAAACTTTACAAAAAAATTTATGGATAGAGACAGAATTGTAGAAGAGCTCAAGCTTTTATACGAGTTAGGTATAGCAATCAGCCTCACAACTGAGCTAAAAAAGTTGCTCCACGTGGTACTAACAGCTGTAACCATTGGAGATGGACTTGGATTTAACAGGGCTGCTATATTTTTATATAACAGGCCAAATAATGTAATAGATGGCGTGTTAGGTGTGGCACCAGATTCTATACAAGAAGCAAGCATTATCTGGAGCAGTTTAAAAAATTTAGACATTCGTGGCAAAATGGCTTCCTGGTTATTAAATGAAATAAACATTGAAGCTCAGCTAAATTCTAAATTTAATCAAAAAATTAGTAAATTTAGAATTAGCATCGAAAAAGACACAATTTTTAAAAATATTAATCAAAAACAGGCTTTTATATTTGACTCAAACAATTTTGGAAACGATGATGATATTTTAAGAGAACTTAATTTTGAACAATGTGCATTCGCTCCATTAATTTCCAGAGAACAACCCATAGGTGCTATTGTTGCTGATAATTTCTATAATAAACATCCAATTGAACAAGATGATATTAATACATTGTTTTTGTTTGCCAACCAATCTGCTATTGCCATAGAAAACCTAATGGGCATCGAAACATACAAAAACATGAGTAAGCGCCTTATAGAAGAACAACAAAATATCATTCATCAAAAACATATTTTTAATTTAGGCAGAGCTGTAGCAGATATCACGCATGAGATAAAAAATGCACTTATTGGAGCTATAGGTTTTGTCGAAAGGGCAAAAAAAATCTCTGACAGCAACCCTCAGACATATCAGTACCTGGAAATTGTAAAAAAAGAGCTCGATAGAGTTTATAATCTAACACTTGATATCAATAGATACGCCAAGGGACAAAATAAAAGCATGAAAACGCAGTTTGATTTAGAAAAACTTATTTTAGACACAACCGAAACAATAAAAAATATAAATTCTCCTAAAATCAAGTTTGTCTTTAGTTTATCCGAATTTGCAAAATACTTATTTGCTGACCCAGACCAAATTAAGCAAGTTCTGATTAATTTAATAAAAAATTCAACGGAGGCAATAGCAAATAAAAAAGATGGCATGATAAAGATTTCAACTTACAAAGAAGATAAATTTATCGTGATAACAGTAGAGGACAATGGAGGAGGCATAGACACAAAGTTTTTGCCTTACGTGTTTAAACCATTTTATTCTACAAAATCGCATGGCACGGGGTTGGGTCTATCAATAGTTAGAGAAATTGTCCAAGAGCACAACGGCGTAATAAGTTTAGATAATTTTGTTGGAAAAGGGGCAAAATTTATAATTAAAATTCCAAATTTAATTGAGGAGGAAAAGAATGAAAAAAAAGATAATGGTAGTTGATGATGAAGAATCTATAAGATTTTTATATAAAGAAGAGTTAAAAGATGAGGGTTATGAAGTGGTGTCTTATCCGGAAGCGCAAACTGCTATTGACGATTTTGATAACCAGAAACCAGATCTAGTGGTACTAGATATTGCAATGCCAAAAATGAGTGGCTTAGATGCTTTGAGAATACTCAAAGATAAATCACCAAGCATACCAATTATTATGTCCACAGCTTATTCACATTACAAACAGGACTTTTCTACCTGGATAGCAGATGCATATATAGTGAAATCGCCCGATCTTACTGAACTAAAAGAAAAGATAAAAGAATTGCTAAAACTTAGCGATTAATATTCTTTAATAAGCAGTTTTTCTACATCATCCTGATCTTTTAAATCAAGTGGATAGTATTTACCTTTGGCTGTTGCTATAACCTGTTTGCCATCAGTTATTGTAGCCTGCGTAAAAGCTATCTTTCCTTTGTTGGTTAAAAATTGAGCTTTGGTAAAAAATTCCGTATTAGGTTTTGCGATATTCTTATATTTGACACAGAGTTCTATAGTGTAATAGAAAAAATTTGTCTTCACGGTGGCTGCCCAGCCCATTGTTTCATCTAAAATGGCTGAGATCACACCACCATGAATCCTATCTGGATAACCAATGTAATGGTTATCCAATAAACAACTATTGTAAACAAAATCAAAATCCGTGAAGAACCAAGTTTTCAAACCAAAATCGTTTTCCTTGCCGCAAACCACACATTTTGTATAACGCGGCAACTTCTTATGCAAAGCTGGATCAAATTTTACCAATGCCAACCCTTCTCAAGTAGTGTGTGCATAATAGGCAAAACTCTATCGTACGTGCCTTCAAAATAGCCTTTTACTATACCTTTGTTGGATAGATCATAATTAATGCCAAGATCTTCAAGTTCTTTCTTAACTTGTGCTTCATCATTTTCGTCTACTTCAGCATAAACATCTAAAGTACAAACACCTTCCATAGCCCATTTGGCAGCATTGTAAAAACCGACTAACCTCTTTTTCGAGTCTTCATGACCATGTTCTGTGCTCACTTATTGCCTCCTTGTGAATCTAAATACTTTTGGATATCTTTTTCAACCAAATAAATACAAAAACCAATCAATAAATCACTGTCAATATTTAAAATATTAAATTTCTTTATTTTTTTGCTCACTACATAAGATAATAAAAAAAACAAAGCGATTAGTGTATTTTTTGGAATAAAGGTACGTTTTTTGAAAAAATCCTTTAACAATTCAAACAAAACTGCAATATCGTTTTTTGATACGGATAAATATTCCAATGGTTGTTTTTTAATATATACACTCTTTTGTTTTAACAAAGATAAAAATTCTTCTATGTCGCTTGTTTTAATTAGACCTTGAATAATATCTAAAATTTTTTCTTTCATAACTCTACCTTCTTTTAAATTCTAAATTTATGATAGCTAAATTTTTACTTTTGTCAATTATTGTAAAAACAAATTTATTGCAAAATAAAAAAAAGCTGATATAATGAGTCCCGTGAATTTTAAATGCGCTTTTAAAAAGCTCATTTGTCTTAAGAAAAATACGGGGCTTATTTGTACGTCTTGTCTTATTATCCAATGACATTTGTGCTTTCCAGCGCAAAGTTAAAAACTCGCTTTTTAGCTAAATAAAAGTTTTTAAACTGTTTAAATTTACAAGGAAGTAGTATGCAAAGGTTAGAAAAGTTTGCAAATTTGGGTATCTCGGAAAATATTTTAAAATCACTTTTAAAAAAGGGCTACGAAGAACCAACGCCTATACAAGAGCAAGTAATACCATTAATGTTAAAATCAAATATAGACTTAATAGCACAAGCTCAAACAGGCACAGGAAAAACGGCAAGTTTTGGTATACCGATCATAGAAAAAGCGCAAGAAAAGCTAAATTATCCGCAGTGTCTAATTCTCACACCAACAAGAGAGCTTGCAATTCAAATTTCTCAAGAGCTTAACTCTCTAAAAGGCACAAAAAAACTCAAAATTTTACCAATATATGGTGGTCAATCTATAGATTTGCAAGTTTCAAGGCTCAAAAGCGGTATTGATATAATTGTTGGAACACCTGGGAGAATATTAGATCATATAAACCGAAAAACAATTGATCTTTCGTTAATCAGCGATATGGTTTTAGATGAAGCTGATGAAATGCTAAATATGGGTTTTATAGATGATGTAGAAGAAATATTAAAACACACAAACGACAGTAAGAGGTTGTTGATGTTTTCTGCTACTATACCTACACAAATTGTGTCAATAGCCAAAAGACACATGAAAAACTATGAAATCATAAAAACAAAAAAAGATGATTTAACTGCAAATCTTACACAACAAATCTACTTTGAAGTAAACTATGAGGATAAATTTCAGGCATTGTGTCGCATAATTGATATGCAAAATGAGTTTTATGCACTTATTTTTTGTAAAACAAAACTTGAAACAGATGAATTGGCAAATAAATTGCAAGACGCCGGATACAGTGCCCTTGCGCTCCACGGTGATATGACTCAAAAGTCTCGCGAAATTGTCTTAAATAAATTCAAGAAACGTAATGTCCAAATACTAATTGCAACTGATGTAGCCGCAAGGGGCATAGATATAGAAAACCTCACGCATGTCATCAATTATTCTATACCAGAAAATGTTGAATCTTACATACATAGGATAGGGCGCACAGGCAGAGCCGGGAAAAGCGGTGTGGCTATAACATTTGTTACACAAAGTGAATACAACAGACTTATTTATATGTTAAAAACAGCAAAACTTGACATTAAAAAACAAGGTTTACCTACTATTGATGAAATTATCAATTTTAAAATAACAAGGGTTCAAAATGAATTATTGAACATCATTCAGAATAACGTAGAAGAAAAATATACTAACATTGCATCAAAACTGTTAGAAAAACACCCTGCCATAGATATCACTGCGGCTTTATTAAAATATAGCTTTGGCGAAGATCTGGACGAAAAAAACTACCAGGATATTAAAGAGGTAAAACCCATTGATGCTTATTCTAAAACCCGACTTTTTGTGGCACTTGGCAGGCAAGATTCTATGACACCAAGAAAACTAATCGATTTTATAAAACAACAAATTGAAATCAATGAAAGAGATATAAAAGACATCAGGATATTTGACAGATTCTCATTTATAAGCGTGCCATTTGAGGAAGCGCAAGTACTACTTCAAATATTCAAAAAGAAATCAAATACAAAAAGTTTAATTACCAAGGCAAGGGAAAAAAATGACTAAAAATTTTAATGACAAAATTAGGAATATCGCAATTATAGCACACGTAGATCATGGCAAAACAACTCTTGTTGATGCCATGTTTAAACAGTGTGGAACATTTAGACAAAACCAGAATGTTCAGGAACGCGTTCTAGATAGTATGGATCTAGAAAAAGAAAGAGGTATTACTATTGCAGCTAAGAACTCTTGCGTTTTTTGGAATGACACAAAAATAAATATTTTAGATACACCGGGCCACTCTGATTTTGGCGGAGAAGTAGAACGCGCTTTGTCAATGGTAGATGGTGCCATATTGCTCGTTGATGCTGCAGAAGGTCCACTGCCACAAACGCGCTTTGTGTTAAAAAAAGCATTAGAGTCGAAATTAAAAATTATTGTGGTAATAAACAAAATTGATAGACAAGACGCTAGGGTAGATAAAGTACTTGATGAAATATACGATTTATTTATTGATTTAGACGCCGACGATGACCAACTAGAGTTTAGCGTACTTTATGCAATTGGTAAACAAGGTATAGCAAAAAAAACTATAGATGGAACAGAAAACGACCTTTCGGCACTCTTTGAAGAAATAATTAACAAAATACCAGCACCCAATTATTCAAACAAAGATAGTTTTTCAATGCTTGTAAGTGATCTGGGGTATTCCGATTACTTAGGAAAACTTGCCATTGGCAAAGTGTTTAGCGGCTTTTTAGATAAAATTAAGAGTACGCCTTTGTTCTACTTTGACAAAAACAACAATAAAAAATCCGCTACTATAAGCAAAATACAAACTTACGATGGCATATCGTTAAAACCTATTGATACAATAGAAGCTGGCGACATTATAGTTGTATCTGGCATAGATGATATAGCTATTGGAGACACTATTTGTTCGGAAAACGTAGAAAAACCACTAAAGCGCATTGTAATTGACGAACCCACAGTATCAATGGTATTTAGCGTTAACAACTCTCCTTTTGCAGGCAAAGAAGGGAAAATCGTTCAGTCTCGAAATATAAAAGAACGACTGATAAAAGAAACGCTTAAAAATGTATCAATAAAATTAGAAGAAACTCAAGACACTGACAGCTTTATCGTTAAAGGGCGCGGCGAATTCCAGATGGTTATACTAATTGAGCAAATGAGAAGAGAAGACTTTGAATTTTGTGTTAGTAGGCCAAGTGTAATATACAAATATGAAAATGATAGAAAATTAGAACCTATTGAGCATCTATTTATTGATTGCGCTGAAGAATTTATGGGGATTGTAACACAAAAAATTCAATCTCGAAAAGGCAAAATGACAAATCTCTCAAACAATTTCAAAGGGCGTGTAAGAATTGAGTTTCTCATCCCTTCTCGCTCGCTTATAGGTTTTAGAGATGAATTTTTAACGGACACTAAAGGCACAGGCATAATAAACTCCTACCTAGAAAAATATGGAGACTACGCTGGGGATATTGTCACACGTTATAGTGGATCATTGGTTAGCGATAGGCAAGGCACTACAGTTGCATACGCTCTATTTAATTTGCAACCAAGGGGTCAACTATTTATATCACCTAATCAACCTGTTTATGAAGGTATGATAATTGGGGAACACAATAAAGAAACAGATTTAAATGTAAATCCATGCAAAGAAAAAAAGCTTTCAAATATGCGAGCTGCAGGAAAGGATGACAATATTATACTTGCAAGCCCAAATATTATGACACTGGAAAAAGCTATAAATTTTATAAAAGATGATGAGATGGTTGAAGTTACACCGCTTTCTATTAGATTAAGAAAAGCAGAGCTTAGCGCTCAAAAACGGAAAGTTTTAAGCCATACCCATGAGCAAGACTAGCTATTTTAAAAATTTATTAAAAAGTTTAGTGCGCAGATATATGAATATTGACCAAGCCCACTTACAACGCCTTGTGCTAAATCACTTAAATAACTCTTATGTCTAAAAGTTTCTCTTTTGAAAATATTGGACAAATGGACTTCTACAAATGGTATATTAACACTCAAAAACGCATCTCTAATGGCAATACTTGTATGAGTAAATGCACCCGGATTTATAATGATGCCATCTACTTTGCCAGAAGCCTCGTGAATTTTGTCAATAATGGCACCTTCATAGTTTGATTGAAAAAACTCAATTTCTACGTTCAAACTTTTTGCATGTTTTTTTATTGTTTCTTCTATGTCAGGTAAAGAGAGCTTTCCATAAATATGGGGCTCTCTTTTGCCAAGCATATTTAGGTTTGGCCCATTTAAAACTAAAATTTTCATATTTTAGCAAAGAGTTTTGAACCTAAAAAATTACCGCCCAACAAATGCATGTGAATGTGATAAACTTCTTGACCAGAATCAGGGCCATTATTTATCACAATTCTATAGCCTGATTTATCTATACCCAGTTTTTTGGCTAAGTTTTTTGCAAGTAAAGCCATATCTGAGACTATGCCAATATCTGATTCATCTAAATCGTTTAGGTTTTCAACATGCTTTTTTGGTATAATTAATAGGTGTATTGGTGCTTTAGGGTTAATATCGTAAAAAGCCATATATTTTTCATCTTCATACTCAATTTTTGATGGTAGTTCCTTATTAACTATCTTGCAAAATATGCACATTTTAACACCTCCTACCTGAAAATCGTATCTGATCTATCTGTACCTGTTGCAATAATTGAGATTTTGGTATCAATGATTTTTTCTATCTCTTCTATGTAATTTTTTGCTTCTTTTGGTAATCTGGAATAGTCATTTATACCTTTTGTGCCACTAAAGCCTTTAAATGTTTTGTAAATGGGTTTTACTTTTTCAAATTCACTATTTAAAGCTGGCATGTAATCTATTGTTTTGCCATCTAATTCATAGGCTATACATACTTTTATCTCATCAAGGCCATCTAAAACATCAATTTTTGTCATGGCAATCTCATCTATACCACTTACCATTATGGCGTATTTTACAACCACTAAATCAAGCCAACCGCATCTTCTTGGCCTGCCAGTTGTAGCACCAAACTCATTGCCGTTTTTTCTTAGGTATTCACCTTCATTATTTAAAAGCTCTGTTGGAAAATGGCCATTGCCTACTCTTGTGGTGTATGCTTTCATAATACCTATCACTTTATTAAGTGATTTATACGGTAGACCTGTGCCACAAAATGCACCACCTGTTGTTGGGTTTGATGATGTTACATAAGGGTATGTGCCAAAATCCACATCAAGCAGTGAACCTTGAGCACTTTCAAATAGTATGTTTTTGCCTTTTTTGTATGAATCATTAAGAAAATAAACACTGTCTTTTATATAAGACTTTAACATTTGACCATACTCGATATACTCTTTGTATATGGCTTCTTCATTTAAAGGTTCTATATCGTATAAGCTATATATTCTATTTGCATGTTCTACATTGTTTTTGATTTTTTCTTTAAGCGTTTCTTTGTCCAACAAATCGCAGGCCCTGATGCCTACCCTTGCGTACTTATCCACATAGGCCGGGCCAATACCTCTTCCTGTTGTGCCTATTTTTCTATCACCCAATATATGCTCGCTATTTACATCCATACTTTTATGGTATGGCATTACAATATGGCATCTATCGCTAATGAGTAATTTAGAATCCAGCTTTACTCCTAGGTCTTCAAGTTGTTTTTTTTCTTCAAAAAAGCTTTTTGGGTCAAATACTACGCCATTTCCAATAACGCATGTTTTGTCATCGTGTAAAATACCTGAAGGTATCAAGTGCAAAACAAACTTTTTACCATCCACGCATACTGTGTGACCTGCATTGCTACCACCCTGATAGCGCACAACAATGTCAGCCTTTTGGCTTAAAATATCTACAACTTTTCCTTTTCCTTCATCACCCCATTGAGAACCCAAAACTAATGTGTTCATTTCAAATCTCCTTGGTATATAAAAAATCCATCAACTTATCTAAATTTATGGCAAAACCCGTAGCTGGTATATACTTGCCCATAAGTTGCATTAAATTACCGTACCTGCCACCAGTGCATAAAACTGCATTATTACTAAATATATCAAAAGATACACCGCTGTGATAGGTAGGATACTCGCAGTAAAAAAAATCTAAAAAAATATTGCAATTTCTATTAATTTTCTTTGAGATTTCAATCAAATTTTCAACATTTGGTTTTATCGGTTCAATTTTTAATAAAGCGTTTATGTCCCTTAAAAATAGTACATCAATAATGGATCCAAATTCACCCAAAGGCATCTGTTTTAAAAAAGAGAGATTTTTTTTGTTAATTAAGCGCAATATCGCTTTTTTTTTATCCAAAAGCTGTGGATTTAAATACGCATTAAGCAACTGATCAATAATTTGCAAATCTGAAATTCTAACTACAAGGTCTTTTATGTCTACAAGGTTTAATACATCTATTGCTAAAGTTATTATCTCTATATCTGTTTCAATAGAATTTTGACCAAAAACTTCTACCCCAATCTGCTTAAATTCTCTTTTTAAATTCGCATGCTGCTTTTCGTCTCGATAAATGTAATGGGCATATGAAAATTTAGCAGGCAAATCAATATCGGCGAGCAATACTGCTAAAGCAACCTGAAGGGTTACATCCGGTCTCAAAATTATCGTTTTTCCACTATTTCTATCAACAAATTTAAACAATTTCGATTTTAGCGGTTCGTATAGATCCTGATAAACATTATCTTCATAAATAAACGTAGGTGTTACAATTTCTTTATAGTCTTTCGAGTCAAGATAATCCATTATTTTATTTTCTATATCACGCCTTTTGCGAGAATATGGATAGAAAAACTGCAATACACCT
This sequence comes from Desulfurella sp., assembly GCF_049977265.1. GTDB lineage: Bacteria > Campylobacterota_A > Desulfurellia > Desulfurellales > Desulfurellaceae > Desulfurella. The sequence goes on from NZ_JBMFGQ010000026.1 coordinate 14,983, forward strand.
TTTGGAATATTGTGTTTAATACTCAACAAAAATCTCCAGAGCTTTCTTTGTACCTACGCCAAGTTTATCTATGCCAAGTTTTTTAAGAGCTATCTCAAGTGTCCCTATTGTTAATATAACATCTGGAGGGTAGAAATAACCCAGATGCGCTATCCTAAATATCTTGCCCTTCATAGAACCCTGGCCATTTGATATGGAAACTCCAAATTTATTCATAATATCTATAATTTGCTTTGAATCGATTGATTGAGGAACTTTGACGGCAGTTAAAGAATCAGATGGCCTTTTTGCAAAAAGGTCTAAACCCATAGCTAAAGTAGCTTCTCTAACTGCTTTTGCTAAAAGTTTATGCCTTCTAAAAACATTATCTAAACCCTCTTCAAGCATCATATCAACTGCAGCATTTAGACCCAAAACAAGCGTAACAGCAGGTGTAAAATGACCTGCTTGATGGTTTAGCTCACCTAAGATGTCAAAGTAATACTTTTTGTTTTTATTTTGAGTTGCTATTTTTTTTGCTTTTTGACTAACAGACAACATTGCAAGTCCTGGTGGCAACATAAAAGCTTTTTGAGAACCAGTAAGCAGTATATCTATACCCCATTCATCCGTTTTTATATCAATACAGCCTACAGCAGTAATTCCATCAACAACAAAAACAACCTCGGGGTATTTCTCTTTGAGCATTTTGCCAATCTCGTCAATTGGGTGAAATACACCAGTGGAGGTTTCGCATGCTTGCATGTAAATGGCTTTAGGAGAGTATTTTTTAACATAATCTTCAATCTCTTGAGCGCTTGCAAAATCGCCATATTCTTTTTTCAAAACAATCGCTTGGGCCCCAAAACTATTAACAAGCTCACCGAAGCGCTCACCAAATTTACCAGCTTCAACAATAAGTGCTTTGTCATTGTCTGATAGTATATTGGAAACTGAAGCTTCCATTGCGCCAGTTCCACTTGATGCAAAGATCACAATATCGTTTTGTGTTTGAAATATTCTTTTTAATTTTTCTCTTGTTTGTTCATGTAAATTTATATACTCTTTAGTTCTATGATGAATTATAGGCGCAGCCATAGCTAATGCGACTTTTTCTGGCACCGGTGTTGGTCCTGGTGTCATTAAATATTTTTTCATTAGTTTACCCCTTAAAAAGAAATATCGTTTATATTACCTAAACAAGTCAAATGCATCTTATTTAAGTTAATCAAATCCAAAACTTCCATTATATCATCGATGCTTACTTTATCTATTTTAGAAAAAATGTCTTTGGGATTTTGATATGCATCATAAGTTAAAAAATCACTGCCTAATTTTATCATTAAACTATTTGTACTTTCAAGCGATAAACCATATTGACCTTTAAAGTTAGTTTTTATATCTTCAAGTTCGGATTTCGTAATCCCATTTTTTTTAAATTTATTTAATTCGTCAATGCATGCATCTACTAAGTCCTGGGATTTAGTGTTTGAAGTTGAACTTGATATATAAAAAACGCCACCTTTTTTAAAAAACATGATACTTGAGTATATACTGTAACATAAAGATTTCTCTTCTCTAATTGACTGAAATAGTTTAGAACTCATATTTCCGCCAAAAAAATTGTTTGCAAGCAAACTTGCATATTTTCTATCATCATATATGCTAAATAGCTCACATCCCAAAATAACATTAGTTTGCTCTAGTTGCCTATTTATTATTTCTTTGCCTGGCAAAAATTTAAACTCGTAGTTGAAAACAGTTTCAGTACTTTTAAAATAATTTTTATAAGAAAATTCATAATTATCGTTAAAATCAAGCTTTGCACCTTCTCCTACATAGGAGACAAGCATATTATCTGTCTTATAAAATTTACCCATAAACTTTAGCAAATCTTGTCTTGTATAAGACGCAATTTGTTCTTTTGTGCCCAATATTGGTTTACCAACACTTGTAGGCATAGATTTTTCAAAAAAAACATCAAAAATAGCCGATTGCGGATCATCGTTTGATGAGTTAATTTCTTCTATGATAACGCCTTTTTCTTTTTCAAGTTCATTTTCATCCAGCGTAGGGTTTGTTACAATGTCAAGCAAAACATCCCATGCCTTTTCTATATAATCGTTTAAAACCTTAACATAAAAGCATGTGTATTCTTTTGAAGTAAAAGCATTTATAATACCACCTAAGCGATCGATTTCTTTAGCTATATCGAAGTATGAGCGTTTCTTTGTTCCTTTAAAAACCATGTGTTCAACAAAGTGAGACAGACCACTTTCGCCATCATTTTCAAAAGCACTACCAGATTTTACGAAGATGCCGACACTTCCAACAACGCCAGATTTTTTAAGTGTCTGAAATTTCATCTTGATCTTCTTGTTGGTTTTCTAATTTTAAAGCTTTTATTGATAAAGAAACTCTTCCAAATTTGTCTATGCCTATGATTTTGGTTGTAACTCTATCGCCAACATTTAAAACATCAGAAACGCTTTTTACTCTTTTGATATCAATTTGGGATATATGCATTAAGCCTTCCTGGTTGGGAGAAAATTTTACAAATGCTCCATAGTCTTCTATACGGCTGACTATACCTTCTAAAACTTGACCTTCTTCAAGTTCTCCAATCGATATTTTAATTAGCTGAATGGCTTTTTCCAGATCTTTAGTATTGTTAGCAAAAATATTCACTTTACCATCTTGCTCTATGTCAATCTTTGTATTTGTCTCTTCTATTATTGACTTAATTACTTTACCACCCGGACCAATCAAATCTTTAATTTTATCAGCACTAATACTTATCACTGTAACTTTTGGTGCATATTCAGATAAATGAGCTCTATATGTTGGCATGGCCTCAAGCATTTTATCAAGTATAAAAAATCTTGCTTTGTCAGCTTTGTTTAAAGCATAAGTAAGCAAATTTTCGTCAACACCTTTTATTTTTATATCCATCTGAAGCGCATTTATCCCATCTTTTGTACCAGCTACTTTAAAATCCATATCGCCATAGTGGTCTTCATCACCCATTATATCAGTTAAAATATAATAGTTATCTTCCGATTTTATAAGACCCATAGCTACACCACTAACAGGTTTTTTTATAGGCACTCCCGCGTCCATTAAAGACAGAGTAGCACCACAAACAGTTGCCATAGAGCTTGAACCATTAGATTCAAGTATATCAGACACTATTCTTATAGCATATGGAAAATCAGCTTCATCTGGTATTACTGGCTCAATAGCTCTTTTTGCTAAAGCCCCATGTCCAATTTCGCGCCTACCGGGGGCACCCAAACGCTTAACTTCGCCAACACTAAATGGTGGAAAATTGTAATGCAGCATAAAACGCTCAAACGTTTCACCGCCAATGTTATCTATAATTTGCATATCAGTTTTGGAACCAAGCGTAGTAACTACTAATGCCTGTGTTTCACCACGTGTAAATACGGCAGAACCGTGTGTTCTGGGCAATACGCCAACTTCACATGTAATTGGCCTAATATCATCAAGACCTCTACCATCTATCCTAATGTTTGTAGATATAATTTTATCTCGTACTAAATTTTTTATAATGCCTTCAAAAGCAGCTTTCAATTTTGACTCAAAGTTTTCTTCCTCACTAAATTCTGCTTTTAACTTATCAAAAGCTGATGAAAAAACCGAATCTATTTTTTCATGTCTTTTTTTCTTATCAGTTATATTAAGAGCCTCTAAAAGATCATCCACGCACAAAGCTTCAAGCGATGTAAGAATATTATCACCAATAATCATGGGCTCATATTGTCTTTTTGGTTTAGCAGTTTCATTAATAATGTTTTCTTGCAGTTCGATAAGTTTATTAATAACTTTTTGTGCATAAGAAATAGACTCTACCATCATCTGTGTACTTATCTCATTTGAACCGGATTCTATCATATTAATAGCATTTTTTGTTCCCGCTACAATTAAATTTAAAGATGAATCTTTAAGTTCTGATTGCGTAGGTATAGGAATAAACTCTTTGCCTATAAGACCTATTCTACATGCTGAAACTGGTCCTAAAAAAGGAATATCGGAAATGCTCAAAGCACATGATGCAGCTAAAACCGATGCTACAACAACATCATTTTCTTGATCAGCAGATATTGTAGTAACTATAACTTGCGTTTCCTGTTTGTAATCAGATGGAAAAAGCGGCCTAATTGATCTATCTATAAGCCTTGAGACCAGTGTTTCATAATCGCTAGGCTTGCCTTCGCGCTTTACAAAACCACCTGGTATTTTGCCTATTGCATAAAATTTTTCTTGATAATTAACAGTTAATGGAAAAAAATCTAAAAATTCTTTTGGAGGTTCTTTTGATGACACAGCGGTTGCCAATACTACGGTATCTCCAATTGATACCACACAAGCACCATCAGCTTGTTTTGCCCATTTACCTGTTTGAATTGAAATCTTTTTTCCAAATATATTTTTTTCAACTTCAAAAATCATATTTGACCTTTAACTCTTAGACTTAATTCTTTGACTACTTTCTTAAATTCTGAAAAATTATACTTCTCAAGATACTTTAATAGTCTCCTTCTTTGGTTAACAAGCCTCAAAAGACCTCTGCGTGTTTGAAAATCTTTCTTATAATTTTTAAGATGTTCTGTTAAATAATTTATGCGTTCAGTTAATAAAGCAATCTGCACTGATACCGAACCACTGTCTTTCTCACCTTCACCAAATCTTTTAATTATTTCCTGTTTTTTTTCCTTGGTCAACATACACAACTCCTTTTCTTCATCTTGATGGTATTATACTCGATATAATCTGTTTTGTAAAGAATTATTAAAACAAACCGTTATTTTTGCAAAATCCAAACATGCTCTTCAATGCTTGCTTTGCTTTATCTAGTTTTGGTTTAGAACTTTCAATTAAACCAAAATTAGGGCCCATAGGCTGTAGGTAATCTTTGGGTTGTGTAATATAGTTTATTAAGCCACCAAGCATGGTGTCTTTTGGTAATTTTAACAAATCTTTTTTTTCAAAAAGTCTTGAAATATTAATACCAACAAACAAACCACTTGCAGCACTCGCAATATAGCCTTCAACACCTGTAATTTGACCGGCAAAAAAAATGTTTGGCTTGCTTTCTAAGTTTAAAGACTTAGTAAGCAAATGCTGAGATTGCAAGTAGGTATTTTTGTGCATCGAACCTAGTTTTGCAAATTCAGCATTTTTTAGAGCAGGTATGAGCCTAAATACACTTAATTGCTCTTTATAGGTGAGTTTCGTTTGAAAACCAACCAATGACAGAATTGTACCCGATTGGTTTTCTTTTCTAAGCTGAACCACAGCATAAGGTCTTTTGTTGTTATTTAGCAAACCAACTGGCTTCATAGGACCAAAGCGCAGTGTCTCAAAACCTCTTTTTGCTAACTCTTCTATTGGCATACAACCTTCAAAAAAATGCGGTTTTTCAAAATCTTTATACTCAACACACTCAGCACTAACTAATGCATCGTAAAATTTTTTATACTCATCTTTTGATAGTATGCAGTTAAAGTAATCTTTGCCATTTTCGTACCTGTTTGCCCAAAAACCTTTTGAAAAATCTATACTTGATGCTATCACATGTGGTGCTATAGCATCATAAAAGTACAATTTTTGACTACTTGTAATTTTCATAATCTCGTTTTCTAAATCTGGTGAAGTTAAAGGACCACTTGCAATAATGACTATATCATACTCAATAGGTATTTTCTTTACTTCTTGTCTTACAATTGTAATATTTGGGTGTGCTTCTATTATTTGCGTTATTGTTTGAGAAAATATGTTTCTATCTACAGCTAAAGCTCTACCTGCTGGCACTTTAGAAAACCTTGCAGCAGACATTGTCAAAGAACCCAATAGACTCATTTCTTTTTTTAGCAAGCCTGCAGCTGTTTTTATAGATATTGAACCCAAAGAATTAGAACATACAAGCTCACATAAATTACCTGTCGTATGAGCTGGTGTTTGCTTTAGGGGGCGCATCTCATACAAATCAACTCTAAAACCATTTTGAGCTATTTTATATGCTGCCTCGCAGCCAGCAAGTCCGCCACCAATAACACACACTCTCACAATTGATTAATCCTACATAAATTTTTGCGTTTTTTCAAGGCAAGAGGGGTCTTTGCAGACCCCCGGTTTAGATGGGTCGATGAGGCGGCGCCATAAATTCTGGGCCAACAGGATCCTTGATGAAGGTATTTAATATAAGATCAATATTGTGGCTATCTTGAGATGATACTTTAAAATCAAACAGTTCCTTTATATAAGACAGTTGAGAAGGTTTTCTTGCTCCAATCAATGCTATATCGGCTCCTTTTTGATCTAAAATCCATCTAATTGCTAAATGTATAACACTTTTATTGTATTTTTCTTTTGCAAATTTATTCAGCGCTTGTGTGGCCTTTAAGTATTGCTCGTATCTTGGAAACTGAAATTTTGGGTCTATTTTTCTTAGGTCGTCTCCACTAAACTGCGTATTTTTTGTCATTCTTCCGCTTAGCAAACCCCTACATAAAGACCCATAAAGTAGCGTTTTTATATTATTTTCGTAGCAGTACGGTAAAATTTTTTCTTTTGCGCTTTGTTCGTATAAATTAAATGGCGGTTGAGAAGTATGAAGTGGTGCATATTTTCTAAAAATTTCTATCTGCTCTACAGAATAATTGCTTACACCAATTGCTCTTATTTTTCCTTCTTCATATAAATTAAGTAATGTTTCTGCAGTTTCTTGAAAATTTACAGTTTCGTCTGGCCAGTGTACTTGATATATATCAATGTAATCTGTTTGCAATCTTTTAAGTGAATCTTCAATTTCTTTTTGAATACGAGCTTTACTTGAATTTCTAAAAACTTTACCGTCTTTCCATTCAAGCCCAACCTTTGTAGCTATAACCACTTCATGTCGTTTGCCAAAAAGTTTTACTGCTTTACCAACAATCTCTTCAGATAAACCAAAACCATAAACAGGTGCCGTATCAATTAAATTTATGCCTGTATTTAAAGCTTCCAAAATTGTTTCAATAGATTGCTTTTCATCACTTCCACCCCACATCCAACCGCCAATTGCCCATGTCCCAAGTCCAATTCTGGAAGTTTTAATTGTATTGTTAATATTTATAAACTCCATTTTACCTCCTCATAGAAAATTTTCTAATTGCTTATATGAATATAATAAACATAATTTATAGTTTGTCAAGCTACAGACTTGCTGGATTTTGTTAGCTTGACAAAACCATGTCATTTGATATTATTAATGTAGATTAATTTAGTAAACTTCTAATGAGAAATAGGATTATTTTTGTGGATACAACAAAACAAAAATTTTTTGAAAAACTTTTTTTAGCTTTAAAAAATATAAACCAGTTAATCATAAGAGAGGACGACCAAAACAGTTTATTTGAAAAAATGTGCGAAAACCTGATAAAAGATTTAGGATTCAGCATTGTTGTTGTAGGAGAAATAGATAATACAAACCATCTTAAAATAATACACAAAAAAGGAGAAAATTCACAATTATTTGATGATATTCCAATTTCAATTAATGGCAAAAGTGAATATGGCAAAGGTACGGCTTATTTAGCTTACAAGACAAATACGGTTATTATAAATCAAAATACACTTACAAACCCGGCTATGAATTTTTGGAAAGATAAATTGCTAAAATACAATTTACATTCAAATTGTGCAATACCAATTAAAAAAAATGGCTCTATTAAATACATTATTTTAATCTATTCCAATATAGCAAATTTTTTTACGCAAGAGATGCTACCAATATTAAATGAGTTAAAAGACGACATAGAATTTGCTTTAGTAAAAATTGAAACACAAGAGTCTCTAAAAAATTCAATTAGGTTTTACAACATCCTATCAAAAGTAAATCATTTACTTATAAAATCTACATCTAAAAACGAACTATTTGAAAAAATTTGCGATGTTTTTGTAAATTATGGCGAGTTTGATTTAGCTGGATTATTCATTGCAGATAATAAAAACAAACTTAAACTTACAAAATACTCAGGTAAAAATAAAAAAGATATTGAGTATTTGTTTTTTGCAAATGATAAATTTCAAAACCCTCATGAATCCTGGCCAACAATTAAATCATTTAACAAAAAAAGTATTTTTATAAATAACGATACAATACAAAATAAAAATCTCTCTGCTTTTAAACAAAAAATGCTTGAATATGGTTTTCAATCATCATGTGCTTTGCCTATTATACAAAATAAAAAAACTATTGGCGTTATTAATCTATATTCAAAAAAACCTCACATATTTGATAAAAAAACTTATGAACTTTTGAAAGAAATTGTAGATGACATAAATTATGCATTGGATAAATTCGAAAATCAAAAATGGATGCAGATGTTTTCTGTTGCTTTAAATAGTGGTTTTGATTTTGTAGTAATTACTGATTTCAAATTTGATATTTTATATGTAAACGAAACCACATTACTTACAAGCGGTTATAAAAAAGAAGAATTACTTGGCAAAAACCACAGGATATTTTCATCAGAACTTCATTCTAAAGAATTTGCCAAAAATTTTTATACAACTTTAAAAAATAAAAAAATTTTTGCTGATATTATTTTGTATAGAACTAAAAACGGCCAGATAATCCAATCTTACACTACCGTTGTACCATATGAATTTAGTATTGAAATATACTACATTGCAATCGGAAAAGATTTATCAAAAGACAAGGGTCTTCAATTTAAGCTGGATTACTACATAAACCACGATCCAGTAACAAGTTTGTATAATCAAAAATTCTTTTTAGAAAATATTGACATATACCTTAAAAAAGTTAGCGAACAAAAACTTAAATACGCATTAGTCATACTTGATCCAAAAGATTTTGCAAATATAAATACTTACTATGGTTTTAGTGTTGGTAATGATGTATTAAGAGAAATTGTAAGAAAACTACAAAATATCATTAAACCAGGTGATATTATTGCAAGACTTTCTGAAAATAAATTTGGTTTATTTGTTAAAAACCTTTATGCAAAAGAGCAAATACTTGATTATATCGAAATTTTAAAAGATACATTAAGCAAACCAATTACTGTCTCTTATGGTAACATAAATATTGAATTTAATATCGGCGTGAGTTTTTTTCCGGATAATGCCAAAAATGCCCAAGATTTGCTTGCTAAAGCGTATGTTGCCCTAAAACATGCAAAAGAAGGTAACTATCCTTATAAATTCTACCAAAAAGAAGACGAAGAACAGTTAATTAAACAAATTCAATTAAAAAAAGACCTCGAAAAAGCTGTAAAAGAAAATGAATTTACCTTATATTATCAACCTTATGTTAAAAACGCTTCAAGTGAAATTTGTGGCGCTGAATGTTTACTTAGGTGGGATCACAATGGAAAAATTATTGTGCCTGGTGTATTTATAGAAACACTTGAAGCTACAGGCTTAATAGAATATGTTGAAGATTTTATTATTGACAAAGTAGCATATTTTCAAAAAACAATTCTTACACAATATAAAAAAACTATTCCCATATCTATAAATATTGCACCAAATAGCTTTAAAAGTAAAAGTATAATTAGAAAATTAACAAATGCTATTAAAAAGTATGATCTTGATCCAAAATATCTTTCTATTGAAATTTTAGAAAGACTTTTTATTGAAAACTTCGATTACATAAAACAGATACTACATACAATAAAAGGACTTGGAGTATCTATTGCTTTAGATGATTTTGGTACAGGATACTCTTCTTTGTCTTACCTTTCTCAATTACCTATAAATACCATAAAAATTGATATTTCTTTTATAAAAACATTGGAAACCAATCAAACCTCATACCAGCTTGTCAAAGCCATTGCATCAATATCAAAAAATTTAAATTTAAAAACTATTGCAGAAGGAGTCGAAAATTCTAATCAACAAAAGATTTTAAAAGATTTGGAAATTGATTGCCTCCAGGGTTACTTATTTTATAAACCTATGGACGAAGAAAATTTCAAACAATTGCTTAACTCATATTTGTCACTTTAGTGCAAAATAAACTATCATTATAAATTTAGTATACCTTTCACAGTTACTACAGATTTTTGAAGTTTAAATAAAGATACTTTCTGTGTAAACCCATCTTCGTCAAAAACCTCCCAAATTTAGCTAAAATACCTAATTTCCCACCAATTATAACTATGCCTCTATATTTATCTTCAGAGCCTCTAATATTTCTCTTTGTTTCTTTGTTATTTCTGTTAGAAGGTGTCCGTATTTACCAGAGTATTTAATATCAACCAAAGTCTGCATCTCAAGCAACAGCTCATTTGGAGTATATTTGTCTATAAGGCCTGTTTGCCTAATTTTTTCTCTTAAAGTGCTTATGTATATAAGAGCAATGAACCGGACAAAGAGTCTTCCATCCATAGTAGTTGAGTTGTGTATCCTAAGTCGTTTCATATCAAGCTGGATTTGCTATAATTTACTGGACAGAAAGATAAGACTACTCTAAATTACAAAG
>NZ_JBMFGQ010000027.1:0-23678 GCF_049977265.1 Desulfurella sp.
CTTTAAATCCCATAATTGGGGGCTAAAACTCATTAAATTTTAGCAAATAAAATTGATTTGTATAGTATTTTTATATCAAAGATCGTGCGATTTTTTCGCGAATATGTAATATGGCATTTATTTAGATAATAGTATTTATACGCTCATTGTCTTTACCAAAACACTCTCTTTTGCAATTATTTTTATTATCTATTCTATAAAAAATTAAGTAATCTTCGCTATTGTTAATAATTTTTGTTGTTTCTATAATCAAAGATTTAAATTTTGCCTCACTCAGTTCTCCTTCAAATACAGATTTTTGCGTATGGTGCAAGTATTTTCTAAATATTTTCATTATTTTTACCACTCTAGCTTGCCCTTTTTCATCACTAGTGCAAATATCATATACACCAATAATATACATTTTTACCACCAAAAGTTTAAACTTTTATATCTGTCTTCGTTTATTAAATGTTTAATAAGTTTATAAAGCTCAAGTCTTATTAATTTTCTATAACTTACCATTCTGCCTAAACCCTTATGATGAAAAGTAGCATTTAATTTATCGTCAAAAGCTTTAACTACAATTTTTCTTCCTTCTTCTTTTAAATAAGCAAAATTTAAATCTTTGTCAAAATGGTTCTGCTTTAAAATTCCATCATTTAATAAAGCAAAAATTAATCTATCACCAAAAATTGGTTTAAAAATTTCACTTATGTCAAGAGATAAAGAAAATCGTCTTGTGCTGGGTTCATGCAAATACGCTATTGTTGGGTTAAGTTGCGTTTTGTAAATTTCCTTAAGCACAGCAGTATAAACAAGACTGTTAGTAAATGAAATCAGCGCATTTATCATATTGTCGGGTGGATTTTTAACTCTTTTTTTAAATTCTATAGGTTGATTGATAATTTTTGGAAAGGCATTGTAATAGATTTCTTTGGCATTGCCCTCTACTCCCATTACCATAGAAACACTGGATTGGCTTTCAACGCTCCTCATCAAATTTTGCAAATCATTTATTTGGTCATCTATTTTTTCTTTGTATCTTTTTAAATTTAAAATAGCTCCCGATATAGCGCCTTTTACAAACTCTTTTGCTAATTCTACTCTTTTTTTCTTTGAATAATAATGTAAAACTTGCTTGACCAACAAATCTCCAGACAATAAAAACTCTTTGGGATAAAAACTTCCTGTATAAAAACCATAATAATTAAAAAAATGAATTATAATATTGTTTTGAGATAAAAAATTAATCAATTTAGTATTTATATCAACCTCACCAAATAGGTAAATTGAATCTATATCGTTAACTGGTATTGGAATTTTCTTTTCAGCACTATCTTCTATATATTCAAAAATAATTGAATTATCTTGTCGTTTTACTCTACCATTTTTAAAAATATAATAATCACGCATAACAAAACTCGTAATAACTACATTTTTTGCAAATACTTTGATCCATTTTTTGCGGTGGTAAAGGTTCATTCAATATTTGTTCTAATTGAGAAATAATATTTAAAATTACTTTTTCGTCTTTGTCAGTTAATGAGAATTTTTCTTTTTTTCTCTGCAATGGGTAATCAATTTCACCTTCCACTTCAACGCCTAACTCTTTTAAACGGTAAAGGTAGTATTTTATTTGCCACACATGAGATTTTTCTATCGCTTTGCTTTTTTTAACTTCATGAATCAGTGCTTTATTCTTTTCAAAAAAATCTATCTTTATTCCATCAAATTCTATTTCTTTGCGTTTTTTTGCGTAAGATTCTTGATGAAGCAAGTTTCCTAACTCAACTAACTCGCTGTTGTGTTCCATGGTGATATTGTGGGAAAATAGCCATAATTTTCTTTTACACACAAAAAAATAATTTATTTGTGTTGCTGTAATAAAAATTGACTGCTTATCCATGTTATATTATATTGTCTATTTCTTCTTCATCATTATATTTCAAACCCACTGCATTATCATAACTTACACCGTCTAACATTTTTATATCATAGTTAGCCAAAAAATTGCTTTTAACTGGAAAGTCCTGTAATAAAGATTTCTTTTTGTTTGAAATAGGCAAATTAACACAAAACTCAAAAAACTTCTCTTTTTGTCTAATCTTTTCTAGTCCTTTGCTTAAATCAATATTTTTAATATAATCATTTATTAAATCTTCATTTTCTAAATAAACAGGTTTTGGTATAACTATCCATTGATCTGTAATTTTTCTAAATAATTCTTGAGATTCTTTTTTATTTGCCCTAAAACCGCTTTTTAAAAGTTTCTTATACTCATTGTACGATTGGTAGTATTTTGTATGTTCAATATTATCAAACACCTCGTTTATCATATTCTGTTTTTGTTCTTCTGTAAGTAATAAGCCATTATAGCCAACAAGCACATTGTAGGTTCTTTCTAAAAGTTCTGGGTCATAGACTTTTTTAGAGATACTATCGTATTTGAAAATAAAAATGTTTGGCTTTGGTTTGCTGTAATCTCTTTTTCTGTAGCACCTGCCAAACCTTTGTAGCATACTATCTATTGTTGAACATTCTGTTAACAATAAATCAAAATCAATATCAAGGCTTGCTTCTACAATTTGTGTTGTTATCCAAATTCCACCAACATTGTTTTTTTCAAACTTTAATATTTCATCTTCTTTTTTCTTCCTGTCTAATCTAATAAAGCGTGAGTGAAGCAAATTTGCATTTAAACCTTTTTTTAATAGTTTTTCGTAAATCAATTGGGCTTTTTTAATCGTATTACATATAATCAATACCTTTTGATTGTCAAAATCTACATCTAAAAAATCATACTCTTCAATAAAACAATCTTTAATCTCAATTTTATGCCTTTTTCTATCCAATAATTGCGGTTCTTCAAAATATGCAATCTTTTCAAATTCTTTTTTTACAAAGGGTGGTATTGTTGCACTCATAATTAAAAATTTTGCACCAAGTTTTGAAACTTCCTGCAAAAATACAACAATACAGGCAATTGTTTCTGGATTATAGCTTTGTATTTCATCAACTATAATTTTTGAATAGCTAGCTGTTAAATAGTGCAATTCAAAGCCGTTGAATTTAAATACACTTACAATTAACTGATCAGCAGTAGCAACTGTTATCGGATAGCTAAACTGTCTGGCTTTTGCAAGTTTAAAATCGAAATCTTTTATATCATCTATGTCGTTAACTAACATATAATTTATATCACCGTGCAAAAGTGATACATTATCGCCGAAAAACTTTTTAAATCTTTCATACATTGCATTAACGGCTATCTTTATGCCAAGCAGATAAAAAACTTTATTGCCATTTGCCCAATTCATAGAATATTCTGTTTTACCTATCCCTGTAGATGCTATTAAAATAACATTTTTATCAGACAAATTTACGGCGTTAGCTTGAAATGGTCTCAATGTTATGTTTTTGGTTTTTAAACCATTTAAAAAGTCTGCATTGTAGTCTCCAAGATATTGTTGTTCTACATCTATGTTAGCTGAAGCACTGTAGTCACATTTGTGCAATATACCTTTAAAAAAGATCAAATCTTCAAAATAATCACTAAAAAATTCGTTAATTTTGTATTTAAAATCGCTTTCTATATCGTAGTTGTTGTTTAAAAGGTTGCTTGGAATGTCTTTTGGCATATCGTTAATTATTGCATTTTTTAGTTCGTCTATTGAAAAATCCTTACTTCTGTTATGATGGTATGCAATAACATAACAAAAAAGAGTGTATAGATTGATATCATCGTTATTAAATTTTTTTAGCCATTTTTTAAAATCTTTGTTAACAAAAGCAATGCTCAACCACTCGTGAGGTATTTCATCGGATGCTCTTTTACCGCCTATAACTTTATTTTGAAACTTTTTATTCATTTTGCCTAAATCATGATATTCTATGATTTTAATAATCACATCTTCGTACCGCTCAACTTTTTCTTTTGGCAAATAGGGTTTTAATTGATAATATCTGTTTTTTAGGTCTTCATTGTGTTGAAAGATTGTTATGAGTGGATCTGATTTTGCATAGTATTTTTTAAGCAAATCATACATCTAACTTATCCCAAGAAAACAAACAGCATCATTATCTTCATCAACATAAAGATTATCTATCTTTCCTTTTGATACATACACACAATCGACAAACTTAAAAATACGCAAATCGTCAAAACCAGATACATTTTCATAATAAAATGGCAACTTATAATGTGTGCCCACCAACTGGTTTTCTTTTGTAATTTTTGTATCCAGATATATTGGATATTTTAGTTCAACCTCCTCGTCTTGAGTAATTTGAACTATTTTTGTTTTGTTAAAGTCAACCCTTGCAATATCTTCATTTCTTCCCAAAATAACAGTATTTGAAAGTACTTTTTCATATAGTTTTTTTGTCAATTCTTCGTCATCAAAAGCTATATGCAATAAAAGTTTGCAATTAACCAAACAATCTACAAATGCAATACTGTGTGTTGCTGTCTTTAGCGTTGTGCCTAATATTATTTTATAAGGATTACCTGGTCTGTTTTTCGGATCTCGGTCAAATTTAATAACTTTTTGCACATTGGTACAAACGCTATCAAAATCGCCCTGTATAGATATTCTTAACGGCTTGTATTCTTTTAAACCCAATAAACTATGAGCCATACCTCTTACCATTGATGGCGTGGGCAACGGGTAGCTTTGGATATACCCAAAGCTGTTTTCTTTTCTGTAATTGACCATATTTTGATACAATTGCAACTTTAAGGCAATCATAACTAAACCTTATAATAGTTTGATATATCGTTTTTTAGTGCCTCAAAAAAGCTTTCTGTACCCATTTTCTTATTAACCTGCAGAGATATTTTGTCAATATTATTAAAATATCCTGGCACAAAGCCTAAATATGTCTTATCTTCAACTGTTTCGCCATTAAACATCCTTGTTTGTAAAACAGCATTTATAATATCATCATTAATCATAATACCATCTTTTGAAAATGATAATTTTATCTGGTTATAAAAAAACGGGTTTCCGCTTGAGTATATACCGCCAATGATAAATAATGGCGATAGGTTTTCTCTCTTGCCTTTTATATCTCTATTTAGCACTTTAATAGCATACAATAGGGCATTTAGCCTTTTAACTTTTTCTTCGTTTTCAAGGTAGATTTTATCGTTTTCGTCAACGCCGACTTTGTCTAAATCAATTGTAATGGTGTATGTATAGTAGCTTTTGTGAATCTCTGTTTGGTATATATCATTATCTAAAGCTGACCTGCTTGCAAGTCCCATATTTGTAGAAAAATCAATTTCGTTATAAAATGGCTCTAAGCTTATTGCATCACTAAGCCTTACTACTGCTTTTCTTATCTTAGTTTTAGCTTCCTTTTCTTCTTCTTGGCTTGCCTCATCTTTTTTAGTCTGTTTTTTCTTTTCAGTTTTCATATAACCAAAAAAATCTATTTCTGGATATTTGTCAATTGTGGAATCTTTCGAAAACTGAACAACGCCTTGTGCTTTATCGATTTCAGCTTTATTATAGTTGCATTCTTCTTCTAATATTCTTACTATGTCAAACCTGAGGGCTTGTCTGCTAATGTAGGAAAAGGTTTTTTCTTCGACAGACAATTTTTTTAGTGACATTATGTTTCCTATGCTTTCCCCATAATTTAAGTTTGCTGCCTTAAAAACTACGCCAAAGTGTAAATAACCGTTATTCATTTTTATTCTCCTTATTAGAATTATTTTCATAAGTATTTAATAGTCCATTTATAAAACTGTAACCAAAGTGCAAAAAAGCCTCTTTGCTGTTCATTTCATCTTGACCAAAGCGAGATTCCATCTGATTTGAAATAGAAACCCTAAGATATTTGTCTAAAAACTTATCCCTATCGCCCACCTTCAAATCATTTAAGAATTGGTAAGCAAGACCGTTAATTTGGTTTTCTTTTTCTTTACCAAGTCGTTCTCTGAGCTGCTTGCCATTTACAAAACCTTTTTTAGAAATTTTTTCTAAATCCATCATACCTCCTAAAAATATATACGATATATACTTTAAAATGTAGTCAACAATAGAGTAAATATTTGAGTTAAACTTTACAAAATTGTTACTCTTAGAGGAAAAATACATTCTAAAGTATTTGTCAATGTCATTATAGTTAAGATTTCTTTCTATCGTTTTCTTTAAAATTTCATATTCAATATCGAAATAATCTTTTTTTATAAAATAAAAACCCTTTGGTATTTTTTCAATATTGTGATCTATAAATTCCGCAAGCTTTTTTGTCAAAGAAAAAGAGTAAACATTATAACTTTTGGTGCTTTGACCTCCCATATTATTTTCTTGTATCTCAATAAAAGAAATATTTTGCAGTGTTTGACTAGCTTGTTCTTCTTTAACGAATTTAACAGCTTCTTTTACCATTATAGGGTAAATTTCTTTATTGTTAACTTTTATATTAACTTGCCCCTGAAAACCATTATAGCTATCTACTAGCTTTCTAATGCTTCTGTTGTGATTAATAAAATAAAAACAATATTTATAGTTACTGCCTTTTTTGTGAAATACCAAACTCACGCTTGCACACAAATATATCAGCGAACAAATTGAACATAACTTAACTTTATTGCTATCAAAACCCCAAACCCAGTTAGAATTGTCTGAATTGAATCCTATAATATTTGATATTGCATTGGTCAAATCAAATTCTCTTTTTCTTATTTGACAAGATATACAGAGTTTATTGGTATTTTTTCTTAATTTAAATGAGACATCTCTTGCGCTTTTTAAATATTTATTTAAATTAGAAATTCCAACTATGCCTTTTGTGGCCTTTTCAATAAAATCAGTGGCAAAAGTCGTATCTTTTACTTTATCGTAAATTTGTTCTTTTGTAAGTTCATTTATTTTTTCCTTGTAATTTACAATATCATCGTAAGTTTCTAATGAATAGCCTAAAAAACTATATAAGCCCTTAAAAGGATATTTATCTATTTCTTTTAAAATTTTTGATATTTTGTTAGCTTGATTGTTTTTTTCGTCTTTCAATGCCGTATTTATGTAAGTTTGATATTGTTTTAAATCAAAATATTTCAAAAAAATCTGTCTGTAAAATTTTTCTTCAAAATTATCAAGAATACTTAAATCAAACTCAATATAATCCTCGCCAATATATAATTTATCGCCAAAATCTTTTAACCTATCAGTATCTAAGTTACCATCGCTAATTACCTTTAAAAAACCAACGATGCCAGCATTATAATACCAATCCCTCAAGTAAATTCTTTCTTTTTGGCTAAAATCCATTACTTCAATCATAATATTTTCTCCAACATGCCAAAACCCTGGCTTCTTTTTGCACCAACACCTATGTCATACAAAAGCTGTAAATATTCGGACTTTAAATTTAACTCAAGCAATCCACTATTTGCATACAAACCATAAGAGTTTTTATTGTTACCAAAACTATTTATATTATCTGTTTTCATTTTTAAAACCTTTATACCAATACTGTTTTGATCAACATCCTGGCACATAAAAGCCTTTATCTGGCTTTTTATTGAAAGTTTTAAGTTATATATAAAACCTTCATCACTAAATTTTAATGTTTTATCACCATTTTTATTTATCATATCGCGCACAACTATTGGGCTTAAAGTTTTAAATACAACAGAATCTTTGTCAATTGTTGGCTTATTTAGTAGCATTACTTTAACTAAAATATTCTTGCAACTTGCAAAAATATTGTAGTCATTTAAATGACTAATTATAAAATTATAAACCGACATCAAAATCAAATAATCGTTTGTTGAAAAATAAAAATCAAATACGCTATTTTCAAGCTCTAATTGATTATCATTAGAATTTTTTACAGAAAATTTAACTGAAAAAGTAAACGGCTTTTGTTTTGTAATGGTGTTTAAATTTTTTAGTTTTTCATTTCCGCTTCGATTAAAAGCCTCTTTAATTAAAGAAACAAAATTTTTGCGATAATTTGTTGTTATTTTAGTACAATCTAGCAACTTTATTCTAAATTTAACTACCAAGTAAGCCTCCTTTTTAAAAACAATTTGCAATTTCACTTAAAGTATAATTACCCAGCTATCTTATGATAAGTTATAAAATTCAGCTTAAAAAAGCAAGCAAAAAATTTCAAATTTTTTGAGTAAAAAATCTTTCTTGACAATCGATATGTATTTATATATACTTCGCTAAAACAAGGGGGAAAAATGAAAAAAATTTTTGTAGTTTTATTTGCCCTGTTGGTTTTTTTGCCAAGTGCCTGGTCTAAAACAATTACAGTATACAATTTTGGGAAGAAAATTGAAATTAAAAATCCAGATCGTTTTGTTGTGCTTTTTCCACAGGCTTTACCTTTTGTTTTTATGATTAATGCTTCAGATGGTCTTGTAGGGTACCCAGGCATGGGTAGAAATGCTGTGCCTTATTTTAGTGGTCAACTTATTTTAAAGAAAATGCCAGATTTTTTGAAAAAAGTTACTGACGTTGGTTACCCTTTTGGTCCAAGCATTGAAAAAATAGTTGCTCTAAAACCTGGTTTTATTGTTAATGTAAATATGCAAGCAGACAACGAACAATTTGAAAAATTGGGCATACCTGTTATTGGCTTTAGCGCTTGCTTTGGAAATTTAAACGACTTGTATCAAAGCATAAATAGTCTAGGTGAGGCTACAAATCATGTTAAAGATGCCCAAAAGTTAATTTCCTATTATAAACATACAGTAGAATATGTAGAAAGTCATCTAAATGGTATAAAAGAAAAACCAAAAGTATTATATTTGAGTTATCAAGGGCCTAAAGGCAACAAACTAACCTCTGGTGGACAATTTGATACACTAGTTAATGATATTATACAAAAAGCTGGTGGTATAAGTGTATCTAGAAATGTAAAGGGTAAATTTGGCCAAATATCAAAAGAAGATATCCTGAAGTGGCAACCAGACTTTATACTACTTGGCAGTGGAAATAAAAAAACAATTCAAAACATATACGCCGACAAAGATTTACGCTATGTAGCTGCTATCATTCACAAAAGAGTGTATTTGGTACCGCAGGATGGTGGAAGTCTCTACTCAAACTGGTTTGCTCCAGAAAAAGCACCTCTTGGTCTTCTCTGGTGCGCAAAACTTTTGCATCCACAACGTTTTAAATCTCTTAACCTCAAATCACAAGCAGATTATTATTATAAAACTTTCTGGAATATAAACCCCGATGAAATTCACATTATAGGACTAAAAAATTGAAAAACACTATTTTAATTGTTTTATCATTTGTTGTTATTGTTGTATCTTTAGGTGTTGGACCATACAAAATTGCACCCATTGATGTGGTTAAGTGCTTTTTTAATCCTAAGGCATCAATTGACTCAACAATTGTATTAGATATAAGATTGCCCAGAGTGTTATTTGCATACTTTGTCGGTGCTGGGCTTAGTGCAGCTGGAAGTGCATATCAGGCTATGTTTAAAAACCCTCTTGTCTCGCCCGACATTTTGGGTGTATCAGGCGGTGCTGCTTTTGGCGCCGCTTTAGCTATACTTACGCTAAATCATTTTTACTTTATTGAAATTTTTGCTTTTGTGTTTGGAACAATAGCAGTCTATATAGCATTTTTTCTTGCAAAATCAAAGCAAGATTTACCTGTATTAAACCTTGTAATATCGGGAATTATTGTTGGTTCTTTCTTTACTGCACTTTTGGGTATTATAAAGTATCTTGCTGATCCGAATAATCAATTGCCCCAGATTGTTTTCTGGTTAATGGGTAGTTTTGCAAATGTAAGCTTTAGCGCATGGGGTGCATTTATTATAATTGGCATATGCGTAGTTTTTTTATACCTTTTAAGATGGCAGTTAAATATTGCAGCTTTTGGCGATGATGAAGCAAAATCTTTAGGTGTAAATATAATAAATTTGAGAAAAATAATCATACTTTTGTCAACCCTAACAACAGCAGCAAGTGTAGCTGTTGTTGGCATAATAGGTTGGGTTGGGCTTATTATACCGCACATTTCACGCTTGATTTCTGGCAGTGATAATAGAAACGTCATGCCCACAAGCATTTTTGTTGGTGGTATATTTATGGTAATTATAGATGATCTAGCGCGCAGTTTAATTTCTGGAGAAATACCTGTTGGAATTTTAACATCGCTTTTGGGTGCTCCATTTTTTGCTTGGCTTTATAAAAAACAAAAACGCCTATGATAGAAGCAAAAGATTTAAATTTCTCTTATGATGTAGATATATTAAAAAATATAGCTTTTAGCATAAGTGAATCTTCAATATGTACAATACTTGGACCAAACGGTTCTGGTAAAAGTACACTATTAAAAATATTGGACAAATTATTAAAACCAAAAAAAGGTACTGTTTTAATAGAAAATGAAAATTTAGAAAATTTGAGTATTAAAAATGTTGCAAAAAAAATTGCCTACCTCGCCCAGGAAAATGAAGTTTCTTTTTCTTTTAGCGTTTTCGATATAGTTTTAACAGGAAGAGCCCATAATGTAGGCATGTTAAACCAACCTTCAAAAGAAGATATCAAGATTGCCAAAAAAGCAATATCACTCGTTGGTTTGCAAAACCTTATTAATAAGCCTTTTACACAATTAAGCGGTGGTCAAAAAAGGCTTGTTTTAATAGCACAAGCTCTCGCGCAAGAAGCTAAAATTTTGCTCTTTGATGAACCAACGAATCATTTAGATTTTTCAAACCAATATGCTATATTAAATCTTATAAAAAATCTCATAAAAAAACACAATTTAACAGCAATAATAACGCTTCACGATCCAAACCTTGCTGCATGGATTTCTGATATTGTAATAATGATAAAAAATGGCTCTTTGCTTAAATTTGGTCCAGTAAAATCTATAATGAATGCCCAAAATTTAAGTGAGCTATACGAAACAAAAATTACAGTTATAAATAACAACGGCAAGCTATTCATTACGCCATTGGAGTTTATATGAGTAAATATGCAAGCTTTGTCGATATAGCAGAAAATGTCTTTAAGGATATATACCCACAAATAGCCCAAAACATATTTGAACTATTTAAAAAACAAAGTGGCACTGTAGTAGAAATTGGCTGTGGAAGCGCTATTTTATCAAGAAACCTATATAATTTTGGAAATTTTCAAATTTTTGCTGTTGACTTAGAGTTTGATATGGCATTTAGTGCAAAACAATTCATCGAAAAAGAAAACAAAAAAACTATCTTGCCGATTGTTTCAAACGTAGAAGCTCTGCCGTTTAGCAGTAACTTTGCCGATTTAATTATAAGCAGGGGTTCAATGTTTTTTTGGGAAAATAAAGATAAAGGCTTCAGAGAAATCTATAGAATTTTAAAAAAAGGTGGCATAACATACATTGGTGGTGGCTTTGGTAATAAAGACATGAAAGAAAAAATATTTAAGATCATGTCAGAGAAAAATCCAAACTGGCACAATCAGGTTAAAGAACGTCTTAAACAGACTAACCCTGAAGTAATAAAAAATATAATGAACAACTCAAATATTAAAACTTATTCAATCATAAATGATGAAAGTGGTTTCTGGATAATCATAACAAAGGAGTAAAAGTTGTGAAATGTCACATCTGTGAATTTAGGTGCAATATTGAAAATTCAAAAATAGGATCATGCGGTATGTATCAAAATATAAATGGTCAAATCACAGAACGTTTTAAGAATTCGTACTTATTTGTAAATCCTATTTCAATAGAAACACAGCCAATGTTGCATTTTTTTGTAAACCACAAATTTTTGCAGATTGGAAGCGTAGGTTGTAATTTTAAATGCGAAGGTTGTGTATCTAATATTTTTGTAAAATACATTGATATATATAAAAATGCTTTTAAAAAACTCAGTGCACAAGAAATTGTACAAAAAGCACTTGAAGAAAATTGCAAAGGCATAAGCTTTGGTATAAACGAACCTACCATGCACTATTTTAGCTTGCTTGAGCTAGCTAAAATTGCCAAAGAAAACAAATTGTTATTTGGTATATCTACAAATCTTTACTACACAAAAGAATCGCTATTTCAATTAATCAAATACCTGGATTTTGTTAATGTAGGCTTAAAAGGATACACTAAAGAAACTTACCGAAAGTTTTGCAAAGCACCAGATTCAAAACCAGTATATAGGAATATTGTTTATCTATTCAAAAACAATGTATATTTTGAAGTTTCTATTGTTTACTCAAAAGGAGTTGAAAATGAACTTATAAATGTTGCAAAATTTTTATCTAAACTATCAAAGCAAATACCACTGCAAATTATGCGTTTTATACCTTTTGATAAAGCCTCGGGTGAGCTTGAGCCATCAATTAAAGAATCTGAAAATTTGGTAGAAGAACTAAAAAAACATTTAGATTATGTTTATTTATTTAACTCACCTGGTACAAAGTATTTAGATACAAATTCAGATAATTTTGACATTAAGCGCAGCTTTTATGGTCCAATGGGAGCACATATCATTTCAATAAAAGGAAAGCCCAACTGCATAATAGGTGATATATCGAAAAAAGATTATGAAGAGGACGGATTTTTTGGTGGCTACAGGATCACAAGAGCCCTTGAGATGGTAATTGGTATATTAAATGCACTTAATGTAACAGATAAAAAAACCATTGCCAGTGTTATTACTGAAATTCTAAAAGACAAAACATTCCTTAATTTTTTTCATGAAACGCAAGATGACATAAATTCAAATCTTGAAAATTATTTTGATATAGTCGAACTGCTTGCAAAACTTTCAAATGCAAACCCAAAAAAACTAATTGATTTTTACAAAGAAATTTTAGATGATATTAAGCTAAAACGCAAAAAAATTGATAAAAAATTAAAATCTTATTATGTAATGGGCACTCCTATTTTTGCTCTAAATACGCATAGATTTGAAAATAAACTGGCAAGTTTTGTTGGCCTTGAAGTTTTAAAATTAGAAAAAGAAGGAAAACCTGGTATAAATATATCCAAAGAAACTCTTATCTCATACAATCCAGATATCGTTTTTATCTCAGGTTTTATTTCATGCAAAACTGAAGATTTTATTGATTACTGTCAAAATCATAATATTAATATTAATGCCACAAAATATAAAAAAGTTTATAAATTACCTTTCGGGTGGGACTTTGGTAGCGTTGAATGGATTTTTGGATTAATGTATATTGCCAATGTCGCTTACCCTCATATTTACAATTTTAATATTGAAAGTAAATATTTTTTATTTAACAACAAAAAATATACACCGTTGAATAAATCATTTTATACGGGTATTGGGTAATTTTTTGTATTCGTTATATAAATTTTTATACACTGGGAGGTTTTATGGAAACTGTTAGCATTGCATGTGCACCAAACTTAAGTGGCATTATAGAAGAAATTATAGATAATTTTGAAGACAAATCGGTTTCATTTGAATTAACTATAGGAGAAAACTGTAATGTATACTATCAAGAGATTTTAAAAGGAAAAAAGTACGATATTTTTTTAAGCGCCGATGAAAAAAGTGCTGATGATTTAGTTTCTTTGAATCTTGCAAGCGCAAGTGAAGTTTATGCAAAAGGAAAACTTTGCCTGTGGTCTTTTGAAAATAAAATACCAGAGATTTCTACTGCAAAAATAGCTCTTCCAGATCCAAACATTGCGCCTTACGGTAAAGCGGCTTTTGAGTATTTAGAAAATACAAAACTAATGGATTTAGTAAAAAACAATCTACTGTTTGGTAAAAGTCCATTTGAAGTATCAAGACTTGTATTAGAGCACATTGCCCAGGTTGCTTTTTTGCCTATTTCTTTTGTAAAAAGCGCACTAAAAGATAACAACTTTAAAATATTAGAAAATAGCTATTTTCCAGTTATTCAAAAATGTGCCTTACTATCGCCAGACAACAAAAAAGCACAGGAGTTTTTTGATTTTTTAATAAATTCAAAACGATCAAAACAAATATTAAATTCTTTTGGTTTTTAGGAGGAGTATATGAAGTTAAAGTTAAAATTTATTTTAACATCAGTATTTTGTCTTGCTTTATTTCAAAATGCCCTTGCAGTAAATTTAGATACAATTGTAGTAAGTGCATCGAAAGTAAATCAAAAAATAGAAGATTCACCTACTTATATCCAGGTTTTAACTAAACAAAAAATGGAAGATAATGGTAATCTCTTTTTAAGTTATATGCTTAATCAATTACCAGGTGTATCAGTAGAACAAGGTGGTGGTATTGGTGGTGAAACGATGGCTTTTATAAGAGGAATTCCGGTAAGCCCAAAAGTTATGATGGATGGAGTTAGTATCATGAGTCCCTATTATCCATTTCCACATTTCAATCTTGGGCCAATTATGCCAGATAATATTGACAGAATAGAAATACTTCAAGGTGCCCAAAGTGGTCTTTGGGGTGCAAATGCAGCAAGCGGTGTTATAAACATTATAACCCAAAAAGGCAAAGGCAAGCCCCATATTGACTACAATCAAACATACGGTTCTTTTGGTACAACTAAAGAATATTTGGCACTCTCTGGCGAGATTAAAAAGTTCAATTTTTATGTAGCAGGTTCTGCATATGACACAACAGGAATACCACAAACTTACTCGTATAATTATAAAACACACACATATTCGCAAGGTGGCAAAAGAGATGGCTATCACAAATACTCATTTTATAGTAATTTAGGTTACGATTTTGGCGATGGTCTAAGTGCAAATCTCATAACAGACTCATATAAAAGTACAAATTATACTGATATATGCAAATATTCCAAAGACAATCCTGTTTGTCCCAATAACTCCGCACCTTCAAATCTCACACCATTAGCTCAATCATCAAGGCATGAAGTTGATTATTATTTTACAAAACTAAACGTTGAGAAAAAATTTGAAAAAGCTACATTAAACTTTGAAACTCACTACATGCAAAATAATAGTTATTACTACTCGCCATCAAGCGCACCGTGGAAAGGCCGCACTTATGGTGCAAGTCTTAATTTTAGTTACAATGTTGCACCCACAACAAAAATCGTCCTTGGTGTAGACTATGGCAAAGATAGGGCAATATACGATTACACACCGCAAATTAATGTATCAAGAGAACATGCAGGTACCTTTTTAGAGGTTTTACAAACCATACAAAATCTAAACTTGCAGGCAAGTGCCCGCGAAGATCACTATCAAACATTTGGCAACACCTTTACTTATAAGCTTGGGGCAAACTATTACTTTGAACCAACAAATACTATATTTAAAGCAAACTGGGGTACTGGTTTTGTAGCGCCAAGCATGTTTGACTTATATGCTAATGGAGCACCATTTAGATTTGGTTACTTAAAAGGAAACCCCAACCTTCAGCCAGAAAAATCCAAAACATTTGATATAGGCTTTATTCAAAATTTCGGCGATAAACTTCAGATATCAAGCTCATTTTTCTGGTCAAAAATTGATAACCTAATAGATACAAAATATGCTTCTTTAATTGGAAGATCTCAGTATTTTATACCAATAAACATTAGTAAAACCATATCAAAAGGCGTAGAATCAACTCTAACTTACAAACCCATTAAATACTTAGAATTATCGCTTTCTGATACATATACTCAATCAGATGGTCCATTTGGTCAGACAAGCAACATTCCATACAATAGCACATCAGGTGCACTTTCATTTAATTATGACAGAATCTATGCTCAACTTAATGGCCAATACATAAGCACTATGTATGATAATTCTGGTCATCAAATTGGAAGATACACAGTATTTAATGCCAATCTATCTTACAAAATAAACAATAACGCAAAAATTGGCCTTTACGCTCAAAATATATTTAACAGGTTTTATTATGCTTCATGGGGTTACGGTTATGCAACGCCACCAAGGTCTTTTTACACTACACTATCTTTAAAATTTTAAAGGGAGATAATTTTTGCAAAAATTTATAAGCATAAATTTATTTTTACGAAACCAAAGGAGGAAAATATGAAAAAAAAATTAATTGCTGTTGGGCTTTTTTGTTGTTTAATTGCACAAAAATCCTACGCCTTAGAATTAAGTGGTATTACTGTTGAGGCTTCAAAAAAATTCATGGTTAACGATTATACAAAAATTCTTGACACACAAACTACAACCCAATACAATTTAGATACAAAAGCAATAAAGACATTTTCTGGATCAAATAATTCTGTATTTAATGCAATAAACATGATTCCATCTGTAAATACTCAAGGTCCAGATGCATACGGCAATGATGAAACATTAAGACTAAGGGGCATTGATAGTACAAAAGCTGGTATAATAAACATAAATGGTGTTCCAACACCAAATGGTCCAACAGGAAATTTAACTTCAAATGTATTTGATTTAGAAAATATTCAAAATATTTCAGTTTACGATGGAGCCATAAAGCCCAATATTGGATTCAATTCATTTGGTGATTTTCCTGGCATCATTGATTTAACTATTAAGAAACCATCGGATAAACTTGGTGCTATAATAAATCAAAGTTTTGGTAGTTATGATTATTCTAAAAGTTTTGTAAGATTAGACTCAGGCAATATAAATGGATTTAGAACTTTCATTTCATCGTCTTTAGCTTATGCAAATAAGTGGAAAGGCGATGGTAACTTTGTGCGCAAAAATGTAATGTTTGGTTTAACAAAAAATTTTGATAATTTACTAAACTTCGAACTCTACTTAGGCTACAATAGTGATTTTCACAACACATACTTAGGCTTAAACTATTCTCAAGCTTCAAATGTAAACCAAAATTATGCTTTAGATTACAACAATAACCCAAACAGTCCCTTGTATTACAACTATAATTATGTAAATACAAGAGATTACTTTGTTTTACCAAGTTTTACTATAAATACTTCAAACACATCAAAGCTTGTCTTAAAACCTTACTATTGGTCAGTTAGAGGTCATAATTACTATACTTCAAATAATTCTGAATTTGTACAAAAATTTTTATACAATAGCAATATTTTTGGCATAGTTTCAAGTTTTGATTGGGATATAACAAAAAATTATAAAATAAGTGCGGGATATTGGTTTCACAAGCAACAAATGCCAGGTCCTCCTTATGCAATAGAAAACTTCGTCCCAAAAAATAATACACTTGTATTTAAACAATGGGGCATACTTGCAGATCACAGCTATCATACTATAAATTCACCTTTTATAAACATAGAAGCAAAAACAAAAAAAATTAAGGTTGATGCCGGCTTAAAATATCTAATGTACAAAACTGCTCAAATCAATGGCTATAATACTTACGGCATAACTACTCAAGATGCCAACCAAGCAATAAGCCTTGCCAAAAAAGACCAGTTTGAAACAGCCGATGCAAAAATTTTTAGGCAGTATTTGCCATACATTGGCATAAATTACCAGCTAAACGATTATATCAATTTATATGCAAACTATGGCAAAAGTTTTCAAGCACCAAACTTTAATTTATGGCCTTCTTTTGCTCAAAACAAAGTAGTTTTTGAAAAAAAAGGTGTTACTTTGCAATCCCTATGGGATAAATACTTTAAAATGACAACATCAGACAACTTTGATATAGGTTTAAGATACAACAATAATAATGTTTATTTCTATCCCACAGTATTTTACAGTGATGTAAAAAACATTGGTACATATGCACCAATAAAAGTTAACAACAATACAATAGCAGAAATGCCAGCCAACACTGCAAAAGCAAAATCATATGGTTTTGAATTGGCAGCAGGATATACTCCGTTTAAAGATTTACTTATTTTTGCAGATTATAGCTACAATAGGTTTTATTATACGCAAAATGTTTCTTTTATGAATAACTATTATGATGTAAAAGGAAAACAAATAATAAACGTGCCCAAAAATATTCTCAAAGCAGGTTTTACATACAAATTTGATCATTTTTCTTTTACGCCGTATTTTAGTTATATGTCAAAACGTTATGGCGATCTGATGCATACACAAGAAGTACCATCAGTATTTCTTGCAAACCTTAATATAAGTTATGAGCAAAAAAATCTATGGAAATTAAAAGAAATTTTATTTAGTCTTGATTTTACAAATTTGCTGAATAGACGTTATATAAGTGCAATAAATGCACCAGACTCAAACTTTTCAATGTATAGCCAAACTACATATCAAGTAGGTGCACCTTTTAGTGTAGTGGCAAGTTTATCTGTAAAATTTTAGTTCTCATACAACAGTTTTGCAACTTTGTGTATTTAAGACAAAGGAGATTCTTCGTTTTGCGCTTTAAGAAAAAAACAAAAGCAAATGAAGAATCTCCTCCAATGTAAAACTCAGCCCTTTTTACAGGCTTTGTCAAAAAAACACTTTTACAATACACTTTTAAAAAGTAATTTTAACACCAAGTACATCCAGAAACTTTCTTATCCACTCAGGATGAGCTGGCCAGGCTGGTGCTGTAACTAAGTTTCTATCAACATACGCATTTGAAAAAGTTTGGTTTGGGTCAAGCCATTTGCCACCAGCTCTTATTATGTCTGGTTTTAATGCTGGATAAGCAGTAAGCTCGTATCCAGAAACCGCATCTGCTGCAATCAAAATTTGTGGACCATGACAAATAGCCGCAATAGGTTTTTTATTTTGAGCAAAATGTTTTACAATTTCAATTACTCTATCATTTAGTCTTATGTATTCTGGTGCCCTACCACCTGGAAGCACAAGTGCATCGTAGCTATCTTCTTTTATGTCTTCAAATGTGCAGTTTAACATAAAATTATGTCCACGTTTTTCTGAGTATGTTTGGTCACCTTCAAAATCATGAATCGCAGTTTTAACAAACTCAAGTGCTCTTTTGTTTGGACAAGCAGCATGAACCTCTAAACCAACCATCTGTAGCATTTGAAATGGTACCATAACTTCATAATCTTCTACATAATCTCCAACAAGCATTAATATTTTTTTTGACATAAGCAAAACCTCCTTGTTATACAAGATAACTCGCTTTTGGCAATTATCAAGCCATGCTTTTTTCAACCACTTGCGCTATATCAAGCACGCTAATATCATCCCTTGATAAATCTTTTACACCATCATCCAACATTATCATACAAAACGGACACGCAGTTACTATATTTGAAGCACTTGTGTCAATAGCCTGATTGGTTCTTACTTTATTCATGCGTGTTCCTTCTTCTTCAAGCCACATCATGCCTCCGCCTGCACCACAGCAAAAACTATTGCAAAAGGCATTTTTCATTTCAGAAAGCTTTAGTCCAGCTTGTGATAAAATTTCTCTGGGCTGTTGATATAAATTTGAGTGCCTGCCCAAATAGCAAGAATCGTGGAATGTGGCAGTCTGGTTTAGTTTATTTGACAACTTAATTCTTCCTTCTTTTAACAGTTGGCCTATAAACTGACTGTGATGTAGAACTTCAAATTCCCCTCCAAGCTTTTTGTACTCATTCTTTAGTGTATAGTAGCCATGTGGGCATGTAGTAACTATTTTTTTTACATTGTAGGATTTAAAAGTTTCTATATTTTCTAATGCAAGGTTGTAGAACAAATACTCATTGCCAAGTCGTCTTGCATTATCACCACAGCATTTTTCTTTTTTGCCAAGAACAGCAAATTTTACATTGGCTTTTTGTAAAACCTTAACAAAACTCTGGGCAATCTTTTTGCTCCTATCATCAAAAGAACTGGCGCAACCCACAAAGTATAAAACTTCTGCATCTGGTACTTCATCTATGGTTTTTACATCGAGCCCTTTTGCCCAGTCTAGCCTGTAGTCTGCATTAATGCCCCATGGATTTGAGTTTGTTTCAATGTTGTTGAAAATAGGCACAAGTTTTTCTGGGAACTCACCTTGAGTTAAAACTGCATAACGCTTTAAATCAATCATGTCTCTAATATGCTCGTTTCCAACAGGACATACATTTTGACAGGCTCCACATGTGGTACACTGCCAAAGCGCTTTATCTGGAATTGTAAAGCCATATTCATAGTACCCATGGGGGTTATCTTTGGGTAATTCATTTGTAACTATAGGTATTAATTCTTTTTTATTAAATAAATTTTGAGCGTTATGAAATAGATTTTCTTTTATGCCAAGTATAATTTCTCTTGGGACAAGAACCTTGTTTGTATTTGCTGCAGGACACACCTGAGCGCATCTTCCACACTCAGTGCAAGCATAACCGTCTAGCAATTGCTTCCATGTAAGCTCATTTATATTTTTTACACCAAAACTCTCCACATTTTCATCTTCAAAGTTAAGATCTCTTAAAGCCATTGAAGGCCCTAAGTTTACAAAATAATTATTGGGTATGCCTGCTAAAATATGCAGATGCTTTGAGTTTGGTATAAAATCCAAAAATGCTAGTAAAACAATCATGTGCACCCAAAAAGCTATATGGTAGGCTAATTCATTGTATGAATTAATATTAAGCAACCTGTATACAATAGAAGCAAATGGTTCATATGGATTTATCTGATTAGCCTTAGCCATCTCAAGCGCTGCCATATAAAGTAATGTAAGCATTAATATAGTAATAAAAATAAGTATCAAATATGCACTGAAATGATAATTGAGCTTTTTTGGGTGCCATACAAATCGCCTTATTAAAGACATAACAATAGCTACAAGCACCAAAAATGCAAATAAATCTTCCAAAAATAGATAGATAGGGTACAAAACTCCTAAAAAGCTAAAACTGAAAGATGGTATAAAACCTTTTATAATTAGCTCTATTTCGCCAAAAACCAAAACCACAAACCCAAAGAAAATTAGCGCATGCATAATGCCAGCGTAGTTTATATCCTTATCGTTTACTTTAAAATGACACATTTGCAACAGACCATTTTTTACAGCACTGTTTAGGCGCTCAAAAGGGTTATCAAAACGGTTTTCTTTTTGACCAAACTTAAGTAGTGAGTATAAATAATTTACGCGATAGAAAAAATAACCTATACTTGCTAAAAGCACAATCCCAAAAATTAAACTTTCCATTTCAACTCCTTACAAAAATTACATATTCCTTCTGTATTTGCCGCCTACTTCAAATAAAGCATTTGTAATTTGACCCAGTGATGCGTACTTTACAGTTTCCATAAGTTCTTCAAATATATTACCGTTACTTTGAGCTATATATTTTAATTTATCCAGATATTGCTTTGAGAACGCTTCATTGCGCTTTTGAAATGCAATTAAGTTGTCCAGTTGCCACTTCTTTTCTTCTTCTGTTGACCTTGATAGTTCAATTTTATCTTCTTGTATATATTTATCATTTACAAATGTATTTACACCTATAATTGGCAACTCTCCAGTATTTTTAAGTCTCTCATAGTATAGAGATTCCTCCTGGATCTTGTTTCTTTGATACCTTGATTCCATTGCTCCAAGCACACCGCCTCTTTTTGAAAGTCTTTCAAACTCATTTAACACTTCTTCTTCTACCAAGTCAGTTAATTCTTCTATAATGTAACAACCTTGAAGAGGATTTTCGTTTTTTGCCATTCCAAACTCGTAATTTATTATCATTTGAATAGCCAACGCCCTTCTAACAGATTCTTCTGTAGGAGTCGTAATTGCTTCATCATAAGCATTTGTATGAAGAGAGTTACAATTATCGTAAATGGCGGTCAAAGCCTGGAGTGTTGTTCTTATGTCATTGAAAGCTATTTCCATTGCATGCAGCGACCTGCCCGATGTTTGTATGTGGTATTTTAGTTTCTGGCTGCGTTCGTTTGCAGAATATTTGTTTTTCATAGCAATAGCCCAAATACGTCGAGCCACTCGACCGATAACAGAATACTCTATATCAAGACCATTTGAAAAGAAAAACGATAAATTAGGCGCAAAATCATCAACCTTCATACCACGTGCCAGGTAATACTCAACATAGGTAAAACCGTTTGCCAAAGTAAAAGCAAGCTGAGTTATAGGGTTAGCTCCTGCTTCTGCAATATGGTATCCAGATATCGATACAGAGTAGTAATTTTTGACAGCATTATCTATAAAGTATTGCTGCATATCGCCCATAAGTTTTAGCGAAAAATCTGTTGAAAACAAACATGTGTTTTGAGCCTGATCTTCTTTTAAAATATCTGCCTGTACTGTACCACGGACCACATTTAGAGTATATTTTTTTATTTCTTCATATGTAGCTTTATCAATAACCAAATCTCCACTTATGCCAAATAAGCCCAAACCCAGATGGTTTTCATCAGCATCTTTAACACCAAAAGCCTTATTATATATAGGACGTTCAACATTTAATTTTTTATAATAGCTATCTATCCTATCCTGGGCTTGACCCCACTTACCTGATTCTTTTAAGTATTTTTCTACCTGTTGATCAATTGCAGCATTAAAAAACATTGCAAGCATCATAGGTGCTGGCCCATTTATTGTCATAGAAACCGATGTGTTAGGATCGCATAAATTAAAACCGCTGTAGAGTTTTTTTGCATCGTCAACCGTTGCAATGGATACTCCTGCGTTGCCGATTTTACCGTAAATATCCGGCCTTAAATCCGGGTCCTGGCCATATAAGGTTATTGAATCAAAGGCAGTTGAAAGTCTGCTGAAAAGCTGACCTTCAGAAAGGTAGTGAAATCGCTTGTTTGTGCGCTCTGGCGTACCTTCGCCTGCAAACATTCTTGTTGGTTTTTCATCTTGCCTTTTTAGAGGAAAAGTACCTGCTGTATAGGGAAATTTACCAGGTACATTTTCTAACAATTGGAATTTTACAATCTCACCATAATCGTTTGATTTTGGCAAAGATATCTTTGGTATTTTGTTACCAGATAAAGTTTTGCTTGTCAATTCATACTTTAACTCCTTGTCTCTTATTTTAGAAACAAGAAAATCTTGTGAATAAATTTCTTTAAGATTGTTCCAATTCTCTATCATTCTTATTGTTTGTGTATCAAGCTGTGAACTTATTTTTTGTATTTCTTGAGTTACCACATTTAGCGCTTTTTCTAGATTTTCCCTTTTTAAGCTTTCATCAATATTTGAATCTGCAAAATCAGAATCTTCATTTGGTTCAATAGAAGTATTAAGTTGCTTTTGCAGTAATTTTTTTGTACCTTCAAGTACGTACAAATTGCTTGCAAGCTCCACTTGCCTTCTAGCTATTTTTTTGTATTCTCTAGCACTAGAAACAATTTCGCTCAAATATCGACTTCTGTGAGGTGGTATTAGAAAATTTACAGATACATCACTAATTGATTCAAAAAATTTTTGGCTTTCTAAACCTACAAGTTGCATTAGTTTATAAAAAAAGTAATCCGTACCAGCATCGTTAAAGTTTGAAGCTACAGTATGATAAACTGGCATTTCTTCTAATTTTTTATCAAAAAGCTTATGGTTTCGCATATACTGTTTTCTTACTTCATAGAGGGCATCTTCAGCGCTTTCCTTGTCGTATTTATTTAACACTACTGCATCAGCATAATCAAGCATATTAATTTTTTCTAACTGCAGTGCTGCGCCGTATTCTGGTGTCATCACGTAAATATTGTAATCTGCTATATCAATAACTGCTATATCGCTTTGACCAATACCAGCGGTTTCCAGGATTATCAAATCAAAACCAGACATTTTATACAAATCAATAATCTTTTGTGTGGCCTTTGATACTGACATATTTGAGATTCTCGTTGCCATAGAACGCATATAGGCATTTTTGTGCGGCAGAGAATTCATCCTTATTCTATCACCAAGTAATGCACCCTTGC
>NZ_JBMFGQ010000028.1:0-23559 GCF_049977265.1 Desulfurella sp.
CTACACTTGCAATAAGAATAAGCTTTTTTTTAGGGTTGGACATAGATTTTCCTCCAAACAAACGATTAATTAATTTTTCTTATAAAAAAATTACAAAATATACTTGCTCAAATCTAAATTCTCAACTACATCGGCAACTTTTTGCATTGCATAGGCGTCGTCTACAGTTATATCATTGTTTTGAACATCTGGTGCTTCGAACAGTATGTCTTCCAAAACTTTTTCAATAAGTGTGTGAAGTCTTCTTGCACCAATATTTTCATTTTTTTCATTGAAATATTCAGCTAATTCTGCAATCTTTTCTATTGCATCATCTGTAAAAGTTAAATTAATATCTTCTGTTTTTAATAATTCAATATATTGCTTAATTAAAGCGTTTTTTGGTTGGGTTAGAATTTTGTAAAAATCATCTTTAGTTAATGCTTGTAATTCAACACGTATAGGAAATCTTCCCTGCAATTCTGGTATTAAGTCACTTGGTTTAGTTTGATGGAAAGCACCAGCAGCTATAAATAAAATGTGATCGGTTTTAATAACTCCTATTTTTGTATTTATTGCGCTACCTTCGATAATAGGAAGCAAATCCCTTTGCACGCCTTCTCTTGAAATATCAGGTCCACCGCCCGCAGTTTTACCTGTAATTTTATCAATTTCGTCAATAAACACTATACCCATACTACTAACAAGTTCTCGTGCTATTTCTTTTACTTTCTCTTTGTCAATAAGATTTTGAGCTTCTTCTTCTTTTAGTATTTTTTTCGCTTCCTTAATGGTAACCTTTTTAGTTTTCTTTTTTGAAGGCATCATATTTGAAAGCAGATTCTTTAAATTTGAATCAAAATCTTCCATCATTGGTTGAGAAATTTCAATAAATGGTATCTGCATAGACACATCTTTTTCTTCTATTGTTATTTCTATAATTTTATCGTCAAACTCTCCATTTTCTAATTTTTCACGGAATTTTTCTCGTGTTTTTTTGATTCCTTCTTCTTCGTCACGATTTTCTTCATAAATGGAAATCTTTTTTTTAACGGGGGGTACTAAAATATCCAGTATCCTCGATAATGCTATTTTTTCGGCCTGGGAATCAACTTTTTCTAATTCTTGAGCTTTGGCTGTTTCATAACCAACACTAGCTAAATCTCTGATAATTGATTCAACATCTCTTCCTACATAGCCAATTTCTGTAAATTTTGTTGCTTCAACCTTAACAAATGGCGCATTGACAATCTTTGCCACACGTTTTGCAATTTCGGTTTTTCCAACACCAGTAGGTCCAATCATAAGTATGTTCTTTGGTATTACATCTTCTTTAATATCATCGGGTAATTTGCTTCTTCTGTACCTTGACCTTAAAGCAATAGCAATGGCTTTTTTTGCTTGAGCCTGTCCAACTATATATTTATCTAAAAATTCAACTATTTTTTTTGGCGTTAATTCTTTTAAATCATTTTTCATTTTCTCTCCAGTTTATCAACTATAATATTTTCATTTGTATAAATACATATAGAAGATGCAATCTTTAGCGATTCTAGTGCAATTTGGTTTGCATTCAAATTAGTGTTATTTAGTAAAGCTTTTGCAGCAGCCAAAGCGTAAGACCCGCCAGAACCAATTGCACAAACATTTTCATCAGGTGATATTACATCTCCGTTTCCTGATATCAAATACATACTATCTATATCACATGCAATAAGCATCGCTTCCAAACGGCGCAATATTTTGTCCGTTCGCCAATCTTTTGTAAGCTCAACTGCAGAACGAGTTAAATTTCCACTGTATTTATTAAGCTTCTCCTCAAGCCTCTCAAACAACGTAAAAGCATCAGCACTTGCACCAGCAAAACCTACTAATATGCTATCATTGTAAAGCCTTCTAATTTTTTTTGCCTTGGCTTTCATTACGGTATTTCCTAGCGTAACCTGACCATCGCCTGCTATTGCTACCATGTTGTCTTTTTTTACAGCAATGATTGTTGTCGAATAAAATTGTTGCATCTTACTTACCTTGCGTTACAACTTTTGATTTTCTTATCAAAATAGGTTCTTTTGCTTCTTCAACAGTTTCTTTTGTAATAATACATTCTTTAATTTCGTGTTTAATAGAGGGCACTTTATACATTATGTCATTCATTACTTCTTCCATAATGCTACGCAAACCCCTTGCACCGACTTTGCGCTCCAATGCTTTTTTTGCAATTGACCTTAATGCCTCATCTTGTATTGTTAGCCTTACATGCTCAAGATCAAACAACTTTTGATACTGTTTGATAAGTGCATTTTTTGGCTCAGTAAGTATTTTAATTAGCTCATTTTCTTTCAAATCTTCTAATGTAGCTGTGACATGTAATCTGCCTACAAGTTCTGGTATAAGACCGTAGCGTACTAAATCTTGCGGTGTTACATTTTGCAATAGTTCCGATACATTTAAATTTTCTTGAGACTTAATCGGATTGTTAAACCCTATGCTTTTCTGGTTGAGTCTACGCGCTACAATATCAGCCAATCCTTCAAATGCACCACCACATATAAATAGAATGTTTGTTGTATCTACTTGAATAAATTCCTGCTGAGGATGTTTTCTACCACCATATGGCGGTACATTAACAATACTACCTTCAATAAGTTTGAGTAAAGCTTGTTGGACACCTTCACCTGATACATCTCTTGTAATTGATGGGTTTTCGCTTTTTCTAGAAATTTTATCAATCTCATCAATATATACAATACCTTTTTGTGCAAGGGCTACATTGTAATCAGCAGATTGCAACAATCTTACTAAGATATTTTCTACGTCTTCTCCTACATAACCAGCTTCAGTTAAACTTGTAGCATCGGCAATTGCAAATGGAAGGTTTAAAATTTTTGCAAATGTTTTAGCAAGAAGAGTCTTACCTGTGCCTGTTGGGCCTATAAGCAAAATATTGCTTTTTTCGAGTTCAACATCCGAGTTTAGTAGATTTTGGTTTGAGTTTATGCGTTTATAGTGATTGTAAACTGCAACGGATAATGTCTTTTTTGCTCTTTCTTGAGAAATTATATACTCGTCAAGCTTTCTCCTAATTTCATCTGGAGTAAGATTATTTCTTTGAGTGTCTTCGCTTTCTTTTTTTACATCTTCTGCTAGTATATTATTGCACAATGCAACACATTCATCGCAAATATAAACACCAGGACCTGCTATTAATTTTTTTACCTCATCTTGAGACCGACCACAAAATGAACATCTCAATGGCTCTTTGGCTTTTGCCATAATTATTTTTCTCCTACTTCTCTTTTTTGAAACACTTTATCTATTATGCCATACTCAAGTGCTTCTTGCGCGCTCATAAAATAATCCCTTTCTGTGTCTTTTTCAATAGTACGAACCTGTTTATTTGTATGTTTGCTGAGAATGCTATTCAATTCCTTTTTTAATCTAAGTATTTCTTTTGCATGAATCTCAATTTCACTTGCCTGCCCCTGTACACCGCCTAAAGGCTGGTGTATCATTATTCTACTATGAGGCAAAGCGTATCTTTTGCCTTTTGTCCCAGCTGCCAAAAGCACAGCTGCCATTGAAGCACAGCTGCCAATGCAAATTGTTGACACCTCTGGTTTAATATATTGCATTGTATCGTATATTGCAAGTCCACTTGTAATAATACCACCCGGAGAGTTAATATATAAGTATATATCTTTATCAGGGTCTTCTGATTCTAAAAACAGCAATTGGCTAACTATTATATTTGCAAGGTAATCATCAATTTCACCGCCAAGCATAATTATTCTATCCTTTAAAAGTCTTGAATAAATATCGTAGGCTCTTTCACCATGTGGCGTTTTTTCTATTACTATTGGAACTAAACTCATACTGCTTCCTCTTTAACAGCATTTTCAAGCAAAAAATCCAAAACCTTATCACTTAATAAATCAACTTTTATCAAAGGTAGCATGCCTTTTTCTTCATATTCTTTATAAAGCTGTTCAAAATTTTTTCCACTTATATTTGCTTCTTTTTCTATAGCATTTCTTATCTCTTCACCACTTACATCCATTTTTTCTTTTTCTGCTATCTCCAATAATAAAAATGTTGCTTTCACACGTTTAATCGCTTCTGGTTCAAAGCGTTCTCTAAGTTTGGCTGGTTTATACTCATCTTGTTTTAAGTCAACACCTCTATAATATGCATCTTTGACAAATTCCATTATCAAATTGCTAGTTTCCTTACTAACAACAGTCTCTGGTAATTCGAAATCGTGAATCTTAAGCAAATCTTCCAATAATTCTTCTTTTTGCCTTTCTATTTCCTGGAGTCTCTTGTTCTCTAATAATCTTTTCTTTATATCATCTATAAGGTCATCTAAATTTTGAAAATCTTTATTTATTTTTTTTGCAAGCTCATCATTTAATTCTGGCTCTATAACCTTTTTTACACTCTTAATTGAGATTGTCAACTCAACCGTTTTGCCAGCAATAGATTTTAAAGAATGCTCTTTTGGGAATGTTATTTCAACAGTTTTTTCTTCATTTTCGGACATTCCAATTATTTCTTTTTCAATTTCTTGTATAAGCTGATTAGCGCCAAGTTGTGCATACAAATTGACACCGCTTAAATCTTTCAATTCTTCATTAGTTTGAGTATCTTTAGCTTGAATGTCAAACACAACAACATTGTTTTCTTGAGCTTTTTCTTGAGTATCTTCTAGTGAGCTAAATGCACTTTTCAACTGTTTTAAGGATTTATCTATATCTTCTTGAGTTACTTCATATGGTTTTTGTGTAATTTTTATGCTTTTATATTCTTTTAAATTAATTTCTGGTTTCACTTCCACTTCAACTTCAAAATAAAACCCATCATCGCTAAAATCTTTAATATTTAAAAAAACTGGTTCTGATACAACCGAAAAGTTGTTTTCTGAAACACAAAAACGATAACCTTCTTCTAGCAAATCTTTCTTTATATCCTCATCTATATCCTTACCGTAGTTTTTTAAAATAATTTCTCTTGGAACTTTACCCTTCCTAAATCCCTTGATGTTTACAGTCTTTTTAAGGTGGTTTACAAAATCTTCTTTTGTCTTTTGAACTTTCTCTATTGGAACCTTTATAAACATCTTCCTTTTAGATGGCTGGACTTTTTCAACTTTTACTTCAAACATTTGACCTCCAAAAATTAACGCGCTTTTTTGAATATAACAAATACTACGCTATTTTTCAAATTTAATTTTTTGCAAAGTACTTTGATTTTGATATACATTTAACTTGACTTTTTTGTATAAAGTTATATATTGAAGTTTAGCTTGGTTTTCCCCCTCTTTTAAGGCGTGAAAAGTGTTCCCCCTCATAAACTTTTCACGCCTATTCTGTATTGTTTTCACTTAACATTATAAAACTTGAAAAATTAAAGCTAAAATTGTAATATTTGCAAGTTATGAGTTTTGAATCGCTAATTGGTAGAAAAAAATTATTAACTATAGAATTTAATCCACCTAAAAACCCTGATATACAAAAATACATTTTAAAACTTGAGCAATTTAAAAACATTGCAGATGCTATTAATGTGACAGATTCTCCAATGGCAAAGCCACGGATGAATTCAATTGTATCCGCAAATTTTATTAAAAACATAAGCGAACCTATCTTTAACCTGACATGCAGAGATAAAAATAAAATTGCAATTCAATCAGATTTACTGGCAGCAAGTGCTTTAGGTTTAAAAAATATTTTAGCTATTACCGGTGATCCTACAAAAGATAATGATAGTGTATATAAAATCAATGTATTTGAATTAATTAAATTAATACAAAGCTTAAATGAACAATTCAATACTGATTTTTTTATTGGATGTGCAAGCGACATACCAAAAACAAACAATATACCTTCAATAAAGTCAAGACTCAAAAGAAAATCTGAAATAGGCGTAAAATTTGTTATCACACAACCAATATTTTCAAAAAATGACCTGGAAAGATTTTTAGAAGCATCTGAAAATATAAACATACGTAAAATAATTGGTATTATGCCAATTTTAAGTTATAAAAGTGCCTTATACCTAAACAATTTTGTAAAAGGCATTGATATACCACAACCAGTAATCTCAAAATTTGAAAATGCTTCGAAAGAAGACTCAAAGTTGGTTGCTATTGGCTTAATAGAAAAATTACTTGAGGATATTAACAGTTTGTTGCCATATGTTGAAGGCTTGCATATAATGAAGCTAGACTATGAAATTGCAAATTTAATAAAAAAATACCTGGAGGTTTCATGAATATTTTTGATGAAGATTTAGAACCTGTAAAAGAACCAACCGAAGAAGATGTTACAGAAGCAATCAAAATGATACTTGACAAGGCACCTAAATGGACAATTATTGAAGAACTTGAAGAAATTGCAGAGTATATTTTAATACTAGAAAAAGCTTTACAAAAAAATAATATAGTGGTTGATAAAGATGATATGAATAAAATTAAGTTTGAAGATGAAGAAGAGTTTAAAAAAGAAAAAAAATGGTTATTGCTACATTTTGTTGGTAAAATAATCAAAAAAGAGGGGCCGTAGATGTCAATTATTTGTGATTTAGAAATCATTGAAAGAGCCAAACACGGTATGATAGAACCATTTGCTGAAACTCAAATAAAAGAAGTAAACGGAAGTAAAGTTATCTCTTACGGCGTATCAAGCTACGGTTATGATATGCGCATCTCAAATGAGTTTAAAATCTTTACCAATGTAAACAATTCTATCGTTGACCCCAAAAGCTTTGATGAGAAAAGCTATGTAGACTTTGTTGGCAATGTGTGTATAATCCCGCCAAATAGTTTTGTCTTGGCAAAAAGTGTAGAGTATTTTAGGATACCACGAGACATTCTAACTATTTGTGTAGGCAAATCCACTTACGCAAGGTGCGGTATAATAGTCAATGTAACACCCTTTGAACCAGAGTGGGAAGGCTATGTTACAATCGAAATATCAAACACTACGCCACTGCCAGCCAAAATATATGCTAATGAAGGTATTGCCCAGGTGATATTCCTAAAAGCAGATAGTATATGCCAAGTTAGTTATGCAGACAAAGGCGGTAAGTATCAAAAACAAACAGGCTTAACGTTGCCTAAAATGTAGAAGAAAAAGAGAGGAGTTTTTATGTCTGGACACAATAAATGGAGTACAATTAAGCACAAAAAAGCAAAAGAAGATAGCAAACGAGGCGCAGTATTTACAAAAATTATTAAAGAGCTTACGATAGCAGCAAGACTTGGCGGAAAGGATATTGATTCTAACCCTAGATTAAGATTAGCAGTAGATCGCGCAAAAGAAGCAAACATGCCCAAGCAAAACATTGAAAAAGCTATTTTAAAAGGATCTGGAGAGTTATCTGGAGTTGTATATGAAGAAGTTTTGTATGAAGGCTATGGCCCATACGGAGTCGCTATGATAATAAAGTCAACAACAGATAACAGACAACGCACAACATCAAGTATCAGACATATTTTAAGTAAACACAACGGTAGTTTAGGCGAAGTGGGGTGCGTTTCCTGGATGTTTGATAATGTAGGCTATATTGCGCTAAAATCTGATAAAAGCGAAGAAGAAATGTTTGAAATAGCGCTTGAGCTTGGCGCTAAAGATGTAAAATATAACACTGAAGACAATATTTATGAAATTACAACGGAGCCAAAAGACTTAATGAGCATAAAAGCTAAGTTGGAGCAAAAAGGGTTTAATATTGACAATGCGGAATTAACCCTCTTGCCTCAAACAACTGTTAAACTGGATAAAGAACAAGCTAAAAATATGATAAAGTTAATGGATTCTTTAGAAGACGATGATGATGTGTCAAATGTTTATGCAAACTTTGATATACCAAACGAAATCCTAGAAGAGATTGAATGAGTGAAAAATTTTTTGGTATTTTGAAAAGCAATGACCCATTGTTTTTTTATCTAAATAAAATTAAAGAGCTAAAATTACATAATTTTGTACCTGTAGATTTTTATTTGGTCCAATCCTTTTCAAATACAAAAAAAAATGTTTATAAATACACATCAAACTTTGATGGTACAACATTTGTAGTTAAATTCTTTGGAAATTCTGTAACGAACAATAAAGAAATAGCTAAAAAAAGATTGCTGTGGGAATTTAATAAGTTAAAATATTTTCAGATCTGTTCAAATCAAGAAATAAAAATTATTAATCCATATTGTTATTTAGTAAATGTTGATTGTGCTTTAGTTGAACCTTATATAGATGGTAAAACATTAGATTATTACATCAAATATGCCATAACAAATA
Source organism: Desulfurella sp. (assembly GCF_049977265.1). Classification (GTDB taxonomy): domain Bacteria; phylum Campylobacterota_A; class Desulfurellia; order Desulfurellales; family Desulfurellaceae; genus Desulfurella. The sequence continues at coordinate 8,274 of NZ_JBMFGQ010000028.1, forward strand.
ATAAAAAGGATAAACTTCAAAAAAAAATATATTTACTTGCCAAACTTTTAAATTGTATACACAAAAGCTTAACACAAAAACATTACGATCTGTCAGTAGAAAAAAATTACTGCTCAAAAATTCTTAATACACTATACAAAGATAAGTTAATTGATAAACATAAATTATTAAATATTAAAAATATCTGTAAAAACGGATTTTCGAATATTATAACAAACGCTTCAAATGTTCATGGAGATGCCACAACAACAAATTTTATATACTCAAATGGTGCTATTTATGCCATTGATATGGAAAAATCTAAAATAGCTTCTGTTGAGTTAGATTTAGGCTTTATTGTAGCAGAGCTTAAACACCACTTTATGTTATTTGGCTTACAAGAACACGATGCGTCTGAGTATATTTCATATTTTCTTTATCAATATAGCCTATTATCTGGAAAAAGCTTAAGTTACCTTGAGCATAATTTAAAGTTTTTTATAGCATTAGGGCTATTTAGAATTGCGCGCAATTGGTATTTAGATAATAGTTACAGACGCTTGCTTATTGAAAAAGCAATTGATTTGATACAATGAAATACAAAAACATTTTTTTTGACTTATATGGAACGCTTATTGATATTAAAACAGATGATTACAAACCAGAAATCTTCTATCATTTATCAAATTTTTTAAATTACGAAGGTATAAGGGTTGAAAGAGAATTTTTTCAATCAAGATTCGAAGAAAACATAAAATATCAACTATCAATCTCTCAAGAAAAATATCCGGATGTTGATATCAAAAAAGCTTTTTATGATACGATTTTGAGTTTTGGCTACAATACCAGCGATTATCTTCTTGATACGATAATGAAAATATATAGAACCTTGAGTATATTAGAATTCAAGGTCTTTGATGATGTGCACAAAGTGCTTTCAAACTTAAAGAAAGATTATAATTTAGGCTTAATATCAGACGCACAAACAATTTTTTTATACAAAGAAATAAGCATACTGTCTTTAGAAAGCTATTTTTCAAGCATTACACATTCAAGTGTACTAGGTTTTAGAAAACCAGATGAGCGGATATTTAAAATTGCACTGGATAAAATCAATGCAAAAGCAAGTGAAAGTGTATATATTGGCGATAGTATAAAAAGAGATATAGGTTCAAAAAAAGCAGGCATGACATTTGTTTTAATCAAACGTGGAGAATCTATTTATGATAAGGAATCTGGTGAAGCTGACGTTGTGGTTAATACACTTGAAGAAGCCCAGCACTATATCAGGTCAAATATATGAATCTATTGGATTTTGCAGATATTAAATTAAAACAAAAAAAATTATTATTTGAACAGCTAAGATCGTTAAACAAAAAAACAAAAAGTGGCAGAAGCTTATTAAAAATACACTCAAAATGGGTAGATGAAGTCATTCAGGAATTTTACAAAAATTTTTCACAAAACACACAAAGCTGCATAATTGCACTGGGCGGATATGGCAGAAACCAACTTAACCCCTACTCGGATATTGATTTAATGATACTATACACAAAGCTTGATAATTCAATAGAAAAATTATCAAAAGACTTATCTGACCTATTATACAAGCTAGGCTATGATACATCTGTTATAGTAAGAACACTAAAAGATTGCTATGAACTTTCAAAAAAAGATGACACCATAAAAACATCTCTAATGGATAGTAAGTATGTATGTGGCAATCAAAAACTATTTTTGAGATACGAATTTATACTTAAAAAAATAATTGAAATGGACAAAGTTTCATATGTAAAAACAAAAATAGAATCCTATCAAATACGACACGCAAAGTATGGTAATACAGTGTTTGTTTTAGAACCAAATATTAAAGAAGGTGTTGGCGGACTTAGAGATTACCACAGTGTAGTATGGATTTATAAGGCTATTTTTAACACAAAAAACGCTCTTGACATGAAAAAACATAATTTAATGACAGACTTTGATTATGAAACACTTACATCTGCTCTTTATTTTTTATGGCGCTTAAGAAACGCAATGCATTTTGTAGCAAACGGCAAAAATGATATACTCTATTTAAACCTTAGGGAAGCTATTGCAAGCGAAATGCAAATCTACGCTTCATCATATTTTAGTGCCCAAGAAAGATTAATGAGAAAATATTATTATTACGCTAGAAAAATGCAAGATGTGTGCGAAAAACTCATAAATAAAGCTTCTATCTACATTAGCGAAAACAAAAATCCGGTAGTATTTGAAATAGATAGCAAAACCAAAGTGGTCAACAACCATATAGAGTTTTATGACGATCTTAATTTATACAATATTTTGATGCTTTTTTACTATTGTGTTCGCTATTGCGCAAACCTTTCCTTTGACAATATTTATTTAATAAACACAATAAACATATCCACTCAAAAAATTGATTCATTTGTTTTTAAATTATTTAGACTTATATTTTCTTACCCCAAACCCATATACAAGCAGATCTATCAAATGCACAAATCAAATTTATTAAACAAATTAATCCCGGAGTTTGGAAAAATTTATTGCTTGAGCGAGTACAGTATGTATCATAAATACACGGTAGATGAACATTCGTTGCAAGCGCTGTATTTTTTAGATGAACTTTTTGAAAAAGAAACCGATAGTCCTTTTATTATGAGACTTCAGCATATTTTTTTATCTTTAAATGAAAGGGATTTATTTTTACTCAGATTCGCTGTACTTTTGCACGATATCGGTAAGCTCAAAAAACAAAAACATGAAGTATTGGGTGCTGAAATGTCGCTTAAGATATCTGACAGATTTGGCTTAGGAAAAGAGCTAAAACAAGATCTCTATTTTTTGATTAAAAATCATTTGCTTATAAATAGAGTTATTTCATATCAGGATATTGATGATACAAAAACAGTTTTAAATGCACTAAATACAGTAAAAGACAAAAGAATGCTAAATTTGCTTTTATTGCTTACATATGCAGACATGAACGCAGTAAATGATAATGTTTGGAGTAAATGGAAAGAACAGTTGCTGGAAACACTATATATAAAATTGATACTATCACTTGAAAAAAAAGATCAAAACGAGTTAATTTTAACAGATGCAAAAAAAAAGAAAAAAACCATACTAAAACAAATTCAAGAAAAAGAAACGCTGGATTTTTTAAACCGCATACCAGAGAGTTTAATATTTGACATGGACGAACAAACTATCTTGCAATTACTAAAAACCTTTTCAAAGTCGCAAAAAAATAATTACTTTATGGTTGAACAAAAGGACGAGTATGCAAGATTGTTTGTGCTTGCCAAAGAAAAAATTGGGCTTATTAACAAAATAGCGGGCATAATGCTTTGCGCAAATGCCAGTATAATTTTGGGCAAAACTTACACTCTTGATAAAAATAATACAATTGTTGTTTTTACAACAAAAAATAAAGATTTGGATGAAAAGTATATTGAAGAGCTTTTTTTAAAATCTGAGCAAGATGAATCTTTTTTGGACGAATGTACTCGAAAAAATACAAATAAGTTTTTAAATAGATTGGAAAAAACAAAAATAGAAATGTCTATAAAACGAATAGAAGTAGAGGTTGATAATAATCAAAGCGATATATATACTGTTGTTAGAATTCATGCACCCGATAAATTAGGTCTTTTATACAATATTACAAAGGTATTTAAGGATCTGGAAATTTTTATTGGATCTATTATTATTGATACTAAGGGTGAAGTTGCTGTGGATACTTTTTATGTTTTGTCTTCGGGATTTAAAAAAATTTACGATAATAAATTTATCAACTTGCTTAAAGCAAGGCTTTACGAAATTTTATCTTAATTTATGGAAAAAGAAAAAGTTTCTGCCAAAAGCATAAAAGAAATTATAGATATAGGTCAAAATATAAATATAGAAATACTAAATGGTGATTACAAAGGTATTTATTATTCATATGTTTACGATGAAGATAATGAAGGTTTTTTAATATTGCTACCAACAGATAATCTTGGAAGGGTTGGCTTCGTAAAAAAAGGTGATACAATATCAATAAGTTGTATATCAAAAAAAAATATGAGAGTAGGATTTGATTCTAAAATATTACAAATCATAAAAGATAACGATAAAACATTATACAAAATTAGCAAACCAACAGAATTTTACAAATATGAATTTAGAGAAAACTTCAGAGTAGATGTCTTATTGAATGCAAAATTTTTTTATTACAATAGCAATAAACAACTTCAAACAAAACAAGCTTGGGTAATAAACCTCAGCGCATCCGGGGCAAAAATTTCACTAAATGAATTTTTTGAACTAAACAATACTATTATTGTAGAATTTACATTAGAAAATAAAGTATTTAATTTAAACGCTGTGATTGTGCGCAGATTACAAATTGATAAATCCACATATCATTATGGCATACGTTTTGAAGAAATAAACCAAAAAGATAAAGATTTTTTGATTAAGTATTGTTTAAAAAAACAAATGGAGTTTTTACGTATGCAAAGAGGTTAAAATGATAGAAACTATAAAGAGTTTAAAAATTGCTGTTGTTGGCGATGTAATGCTTGATCATTACATATTTGGAAATGTTGATAGAATTTCTCCTGAAGCACCCGTGCCTGTTTTAAATGTCAAAGACGAAAAGTTTTATTTAGGCGGTGCAGCAAACGTTGCAAAAAACCTAAAAGATTTAGGCATTGATGTATATCTGATTGGATGTGTTGGAAAAGATGATTCAGCAAATATTTTCAAAAAACTTTGTTCAAACGCTAATATCAATGCAAAACTTATACAAACAAATCATATAACGACTAAAAAAACACGCATTGTGGCACATTCTCAGCAAATTGTTAGAGTAGACAGAGAGCACAAGCAACCAATAGATCTAAAAACAAAAAATGAAATATTACAAGAAATAGATACTAACAACATGGATGCGATTATAATCTCAGACTATGGTAAAGGAGTAATCTCTGCTAAACTAATTGAAGACTTGCGTGAAAAATTTGATAAGTTCATTAGTGTGGATCCAAAAGTTAATCATACAAAAATGTATAAAAATGTTGATTTAATTACACCAAATTTAAAAGAAACCCAGGATATGAGTAAAGTTGAAATACAAAACGAAGATGATTTAAAAAAAGCGGTTAACGTTATAATGAAAAATACAAAATGTAAATATTTGCTTGTAACCCAGGGTGAAAATGGTATGACACTATTTTCAAACAATGGGTTATTGTATCATGAAAAGGCATTGGCTAAAGAAGTCTATGATGTAACAGGCGCAGGTGACACTGTAATTGCTGTTTCAACTATGTGTTTTGCTTTGGGATTAGAACCTATAAAGGCAGTTAAGATTTCAAGTATTGCAGCATCTATTGTTGTTGGAAAACGTGGCACATCAAGTGTTAAGCTCGATGAAATAAAAGAGTTTTTATGAATATAGCAGTTTTAATACCAGCAAGACTATCGTCAACGCGCTATCCCAAAAAACTTCTCGCTAAAGTAAAAGAAAAAACGGTAATAGAATGGACTTATTCGGGCGCTATAGAATCAAAAAAGGCTCAAATGTGCGCGGTATTGACAGATTCTTTAGAAATAAAAGAAACTATAGAAAAAATAAATGGAAAAGCATATCTTGTAGAGGGAGATTTTAACAGTGGCACCGATAGAATCGCTCACTATATAGCAGATAAAGACTATGATGTAATTGTTAATGTGCAAGGAGACGAACCACTAATAGAAGGTACTACAATAGATGCTTTGATTAATTTCTTTATTGAAAACAAACTTAAAATGGCAACTTTGGCTGTAAAATGTAATGAGTGCGCAAATAACATAAATGATGTTAAAGTTGTAGTTGACAAAAATAGTTTTGCATTATATTTTTCTCGCTCAAAAATACCATACAATGCAAACCCTTATAATTGCTACTTAAAACATATTGGAGTATATATATATGATAAAAGTACACTTTTATTTTTGCATAACCAAGAACCTACACCTTTAGAGCAGGCTGAGAAACTAGAACAGCTTAGAGCTTTGGAAAATTCTATTAAAATTGGCGTACTTACAACTTCTAAAAATTTTATCGGTATAGATACAAGAAAGGATTTAGAATTATTAGAACAGTATATAAATTCTATTCAGCCGTCATCTTTTTAAATAAATCTACCTCATATTTTGAACCTATAATAAGAGGTGTCCTATCATGCAATGTTTGGGGGATTTTGTCCAGTATATCAACCAAACCATCGCATGAAGCACCACCTGCGTGCTCAACAATATAAGAAAGGGGGAAAGCTTCGTACAACAATCTTAGTTTTCCTTTTTTATTTTTTTCATCTGCTGGATATAAAAATACACCGCCTTTTAGTAAATTTCTGTGAAAATCAGAAACAAGAGAACCTATATAACGCGATGTATAACCTTGATTCTTTAAAGTTTCAATATAGTCTTTTATCTTTTTATCCCATTTATTAGAATTTGCTTCGTTTACACTATAAATGTTGCCTTGTGGGGGTATTTTTATATCTGGATGAGACAACAAAAACTCACCAACACTTGGATCAAGTGTAAAACCATTTACACTTCCACCAGCACAATATACAAACATTGTAGAAGATCCATATACAACATATCCTGCAGCAATTAAATCCCTGCCCTTTTGTAATAAATTGTCTTGTAAAGAACACTCTTCTTCTTTTTTTCTAAAAATACCAAAAATCGTACCAATACTTACATTAACATCTATATTAGAAGAACCATCAAGTGGATCAAATACAACAACATACTTGCCTTTTTGGTACTTATCCGGTATTTCTATTGCAGTTTCAACTTCTTCAGATGCCATAACACACACTTTACCTATATGATCCAATGCTTCAATCATCTTTTGATTTGCAAACACATCGAGTTTTTGCTGAGTCTCACCAAAAATATTTTGTGTCTCTAAACTACCCAAAATATTTACCAGACCCGCTTTGTTTACTTCTCGTGCAATAATCTTTGAAGCAAATGCAATCTGCTCTAAAATAATTGTAAAATCACCTGTAGCTTCTTTAAATCTTCTTTGTTCTTCAAGTATAAACCTGCTTAAATTCATAAGCGCCATAGACTGCCTCCTTTACAAGTAAATAAATATCATAGACAAAATACCAACAACCAAACACATAAACAATACTGGCAAAATTGTTGCTTTTATAAATTGGGCTTCTTCTTTTCCACCAACACCAATCGTTGCTGCTGCATTTGTAATTTTTGACGGTGTGATAGCTGATGCTATGCCACCTCCTACAGCATGAGCCGCATAAATCCACATAAATGCATTTGCACCTACAGTTGATATTGTAGCTTCCCACTGAATTTTTGCAAACAAAACATTAGATGCAGTAGCGCTACCTCCAACAAATGCTCCAATTAAACCCAAAAACGGTGCAATTAATGGATAAAAAGATCCAAAACTTTTGGCAAAACTACTTGATATTATAATGTCCATATTGTTTTGAGTAAAGTTTGAAGATGGAATTAGTTTTGAACCAATAACATCCATACCAGACCATGCCATGATGTATGCAACGCTAAAAAACAAAGAGTATGCCAAAAATGGCCCCCAAATCCTTTTAAGCCAAAGCTTTGTAACCTTGTTTAATTGTTCTTTTGTGGGCTTTAAAATAAATATTGATAGTATACCAACAACCATAATCCAAAACCACACACTGGAAAGAATATTTAAATCTTCTCTTTTATCAGCAAAAATATGGATTATTTCGTAAGGATTTAATAAATTACTCAAATAAAGTTTTACAGAATGGACATTTACAATAAATGACAATAAAATAAGGATAATAAAAGGAGAAGCTGCAATAAATAGATCTTTTTGAAAAAAAGTCTGTCTTTGAGTAGAATTGGAGCCATTTTTATAATAAAAGTATACAAAAACCATAGTGGCAAGTCCTGATAATACACCTATAATTTCAACCGGCGCAATTCTTGACCACGCCAAAAATAAAGCAGTTAAAGATAATACCAGACCAGAAAGCGTCGCAGCAATCCAGTTCTTTTTTAACGCCTGCATTCCCCCAACGGTGTATAACATTAAAAATGCAAACAGCATAGAAACAAATGGCAAAAATGCCGTAATCTTGAATGTATAATCCCATATAAAACCAGATAAGCTATCAATACCAGGTGGTTTGATGCCAAAACTCATAGCGACCTTTGCAGGCAACGTAATGGGTATAGAAAATAACGCAAATGAAGTTAGTGGATCATAGCAAAGAATGCTTATTGCAATAGCTGCAACAGGACTGAACCCAAGGAGTCTAAATATTGGTGGAAACATAGCAGGTGTTACCATACCAAGAGCAGTTGATAAACTACCAAAACCCATACCTAAAAATAATGTTTGTTCTTCTTTGTTTTTAGTTATGCCTTTTATATAATCGATAATTTTAGATAAAGCTTTTGTTTCATTCATTAAAAAAATTAAAAACATGGTAAATGTAACAGCCAGAGAAATACCAAGCGCTTTTACAATACCCATTATTGTTGCGCCCCATACTACAGCATATGGTGTTTTAAAATAGTAAACAGCTATTGCAAAACAAAGCAACCAGCCAGCAACAGACACAAACGTACCAGAACGATTAAAAACAAGCATACCTGCCAACACAAGCAAAATAGGTAAAATGGCAAAAAGAAAGTCCATACCCCCTCCGCATTAATTATTTACAGATATGTTAATTAAAAATAAAAACATTGTCAAGAAAATGTAAAGTTATAATTTTAAATTACAAGATTTATAAACTAACTATAAAATTAAATACCTTCGTACTTTTCTACAATTTTGTTATCTTTATCAACTATAACAACTTTTGGTACAACTTTATCTGCTTCACTATCGTCTACCAGCCCAAAAGCTGCTATTATAATTTTATCACCTACAGCAACTTTTCGTGCTGCAGCTCCATTTAGGCAAATTACACCTGAGCCTTTCTTGCCTTTTATTGTGTAAGTTTGAAATCTCTCACCATTATCAATATTCCATATATGCACATACTCGTATTCTTTCATGTTTGCCGCTTCCATTAAATCTTCATCAATTGTTATGCTGCCTATATAATGCAAGTCTGCCTGAGTAACCGTAGCCCTATGAATTTTGCCAATAAGCATATTTCTAAGCATAATCCCCCCTTTAAATCCACATATTGTCAATTAGTCTAGTTTTTCCAAAAAACACTGCCAAAGATATCAAAGTTTTACCCAAAACTACATCTTTTAACTCACTCAAACAATCAGTTGAATTTATGCTGATGTAATCAATACGTGCTAAATCGTAAGAATTTATAACATCTTTCATATTCTTGATAATTGTTTGTGAATCATAAATTTTTGCATCTATTAACTCTTTTGCCTTATCAAGAGCTTTTTTTAAACAAACAGCTTGAGAACGCTCTTTAGCGTTTAAATAAACATTTCTTGAACTTAAAGCCAGACCATCAATATCCCTTTCAATTTCGCATGGTACAATCTCGACATCAAGATTCAAATCTTCAACCATTTTTTTAATAATTATTAACTGCTGGGCATCCTTTTTGCCAAAATATGCCCTAGTTGGTTTAATAATATTAAATAGTTTTAAAACAATTGTTGTTACACCTTTAAAATGAGTGGGGCGCGATTTTCCCTCAAGCGGTTTACTTAAAAAAGAAACCTCAACGTAAGTTTGATAATTTTGTGGATACATTACTTCATAGCCTGGGTAAAATATTACATCAACGCCATTTTGTTCACACAAAATTCTATCTTTCTCAAAATCTCTTGGGTATGTGTTAAAATCTTCATTTGGCGCAAATTGCAATGGATTTACAAAAATGCTAACTACTACAATATCATTTTGTGATCTAGCTTTTTTTATTAAAGATAAATGTCCATTATGTAAATAACCCATTGTAGGCACAAAACCTATGCTTTTTTTTGACAAAATTGAATTTTTGCTAAATTCTTTCATTTGATCAATAGTATGTATAACTTTACTCATATGAGTACTCCAATGATGGGAATTCGTTGTTTTTTACTTCTTTAATATAGTCTTTAATACCTTTTAGAGCATCTTGTTTTAATGACGCATATCTTTTAACAAATTTAGGTTTAAAATCATCAAAAAGCCCAAGCATATCATGAAAAACCAAAACCTGACCATCACAGTAAAGCCCAGCTCCAATACCAATTGTTGGAATTTTCAGTTTTTGAGTAATTTGACTTGCAAGTTCCAATGGTATAGCCTCTAAAACAATTGCAAAAGCTCCTGCTTGTTCTAAACTAAGCGCATCGTCAATAAGTTTTTGTGCCTGGTCTTTAGTTCTTGCTCGCACAGCATAAGAACCAAAAACATTGATAGACTGGGGTGTAAGCCCCAAATGACCAATAACTGGTATACCGCTTGAAACCAATTTATAAACAGTTTGAGCAAACTCTTCACCACCTTCGAGTTTTACACAATCACAAAGCGTTTCTTTCATTATTTTACCAGCGTTTTCTAATGCTTTTTCGGTTGATGCTTGGTAACTCATAAATGGCATATCAACTATTAATAACGCGTTGCTTACACCTTTTTTTACGATTTTGCCATGATAAATCATCTCATCTAAACTAACTGGCAATGTAGAACTATTTCCCTGCATAACCATACTTAGAGAGTCTCCAACGAGTATCGAATCAATACCAGCTTCATCTGCAATTTTTGCCTGGGTATAATCATAGGCTGTAATCATAGTTATTTTTTCTTTTGATTTCATACTTACAAACTTAGGTACCGTCATTTTCATAAACTTATCCTCCTTAAATAAAAAAAGCCCAAATGCATATTAAATGCATTTGGGCTTTTTATTCTAATTTGTTCGCTTAAAGCTCCCAAAGGAGTCTTTGTGCTATTTAACAAAAATTTAACCTCTTAACAAACAATTTTTATTGAGTCGCGACTTTCTTCGCGCTCAACAACTGTTTTTACGTATTCGCCTGAAATTTTTAAACTCTCATCAATCTCACTTAAAGCTACAAGCCAAAAACATCTATTTAGTAGATACCTATGTGGTATATTCAAAAAATCTCCTTTTATTATAATATCAGGAAATATTAAAATGTCAATATCGATATTTCTTGGACCCCATTTAATATCAGTTTGTCTGCCCATTTTTTTTTCGATTGACTTAATAAATATTAACAGTTCATAAGGCTCAAGCTCTGTTTCGATTTCTATGACTTGATTGTAGAAATTTTCTTGATTCTTGTAACCCCAGGGAGGACTTTCGTAAATATGTGAAAATTTTACAATTCTTATTTTGTTGTTTTGATTTATGAAGTCAACTGCTGTATTTATATTTTTTTTCCTATCTGCAATATTTGAGCCAAGCCCTAAAAAAACTTTTTTATATTTCATAATGACTTTATAGCATCAACTGCTTTTTGTATATTTGGGTTTGTTATGCTTATCCTAAAATAGCCTTCACCGTAGTCTCCAAAACCTACGCCTGGAGTTACCACAATACCTTTTTCTTCAAGTAATTTTTTAGTAAAGTCTTTAGAATTATAACCATGCGGTACTTTTACCCAAAAATAAAATGTAGCAAGTGGCTCCTCAAAATCAAAATTTGCTTTTCTTAGTGCTTGAGCCATCTGGTTTTTGCGCTCTTGAAAGATGTTTCTTATAGGTTCATTTAGCGATTTGTAGTTATTTAGGGCAAAAATGCCAGCTGTTTGCAATGCTCCAAACACACCTGAGTCTACATTTGTTTTAATTTTGGCCAGACCATAGATACCCTCTTTATTGCCTACAGCAAAACCTATCCTCCAGCCGGTCATGTTAAATGTCTTTGAAAAAGAATGTAGCTCAATGCCAACCTCTTTTGCTCCATCAATTTCCAAAAAACTCACTGGTTTGTAATTATCGTAATAAATTTCAGAATATGCATTATCTGATGCAACCAAAAAACCATATTTTAAAGCAAGTTCAACAACTCTATTGTAAAAATCTTTCGTGGCAATAGCGCTTGTTGGATTATTTGGATAGTTTATAAACATAATTTTTGTTTTATTCAACACGCTTTTATCAATTGCGTCCAGATCTGGTAAAAAGCCATTTTCTTTCAAAAGTGGCATCTTATAGACAGAACCACCAGCAAACATTGTGGCAGTAGCATAAACTGGATATCCTGGATCTGGTACAAGCGTATAATCGCCTTTGTCAACAAAAGCAAGTGGCAAATGAGCAATGCCTTCTTTTGAGCCAATTAGAGCAAGACACTCATTTTGTGGGTCTAAATCTACATTAAACCTATCTTTATACCAGTTTGCTACAGCTGCTCTAAACTCAAAACTTCCTTCGTATGAGGGGTACTGATGGTTTTGAGGATCCTCAAGGGCTTGTTTTGCAGCTTCAATAATTTCTTTTGGCGTTGGTATATCTGGATCACCTATGCCTAAATCAATAATCTCAACGCCTTTTTGCTTTACCTGTGTCTTTAGTTTATCAATTTCTGCAAACAGATAGGGTGGCAGTTTTTCAATCCTTTCTGAGAGTTTAAACATTTTTACTCCTTTACTGGATTTATTAATTTACCTATTTTTTCTATTTCGATCTCTATAACATCACCTACTTCAACGCCGCCAACACCGCTTGGCGTACCAGAAGCTATTAAATCACCCGGATATAATGTCATTATTTGGGATATAAATGAAACAAGCTCATACACATTAAATATCATATGTGATGTTGTAGAATTTTGCCTGATTTGCCCATTTACTTTTGTTGTAATTTTTAGATTCATAGGATCAACTTCAGTTTCGATAAAAGGACCAATTGGTGCAAATGTATCAAAACCTTTTGCCCTGGTCCATTGCCCATCAATTGATTGTAAATCTCTTGCTGTAACATCATTTATTATTGTATAGCCAAATATGTAATCTTTAGCTTGATCGACAGATACATTTTTACATACTCTGCCAATTACCACACCCAGTTCTCCTTCATAATCAACTCTTTTTGACATATGTTTGGGATAGATAATAGGTTCGTTTGGACCAATAACAGTACTTGAAGGTTTAATAAACATTTTAGGCACACTTGGCTTTTCATCTTTCATTTCCTGAATATGATCGTTATAATTAAGACCAATACCAATGATTTTTGAAGGTAAAACTGGTGGCAAAATTTTTATGTCATTTATGTTAGCTTCTTTAATAACTTCAAAATTGTTATACAAAAAATTATTTGACAAACACTTTACACTTTCATTTTCAAGCAACCCATAATACTCTTTGTTCTCATGATAACATCTCAAAAACTTCATAAACCCCCCAAAAAATTTTTAATAGTTTCGGCTCTATCGCCTTCTCTTAATATAACTTTATTTTCAAAATCTACAATAGTGGATGCTGTGTTTTTTGTTTTACCTGTTATAATAACATCAACAATACCAAAATAATGCTTTATCAATTCTTTTGAGTTATTAATTGGTTGTTTTTTTGAGATATTAACACTTGTTGAAGTTAGCGCAAAACGCTCTACAATTTTTTTAATATAAGGACCAAAGGCAAGACGATAAGCAGTTTTTCCATCCTTTGAAACATAAAAAGGCAAATTTATTTTATTTTTTAAAATTAAAGTAGCGCCTAAATTTAACAAATTCAAAGCTTCTTCATCCACGTACGCACTTTTTAAAACAAAATCAAGACTGCACAGTACTATTAGCGGATTTGATAAATCTCTTCTTTTTATCTTAAAAATCTTTTTGTTTGCGTAAGTATTAAATATGAATGCCCCAATACCATATATTGTATCTGCAGGGTAAATAACAACACCATTTTTAATGTTATATAAATACTTAAAAGCATCTTTATCTTTACATACAATTGTTTTCATAAAATTTTGTAAAATAAACAGTGAAATCTAAACCAGCTAGCTTTAGAGCTATAATCTGATACCCCAACCCAACTATAACTGCCTTTATAGAAATAATCAAACCTTCAACCGCCATGGTTAAAAGTCAAACCTTAATCACTTAACGAAACAAGTTTTATTGTTCACAATCATTATTTAAAACCTACATTTTTTAATTGTAAAACGAAAGCTATATCAAAATTTTCTGAGGAGATGGAATTATCTCTCATCTTGCAATCAAGTTTTTCTAACATATCAAAGACCTTACAATTTATTATGATTTTATTTTTAGAAACCTAAAAAGTTTGATACAATTCATTCCTATACCTCATTATACATTTTACCAAATTGGTAATTATATTGCAAACGCTTTACAAAAACTGCCAAATTAAACATTTTTAGTTAAAAAAATAATTGACATTTTTATTTAAAATGTATAAAGTAGTAATATAGATCTATAGAGGATTTGTTGAGAATTAAAATTGTTTTTGAGAGCCCAAAAAATATAGTTTTGCAAGTAGGGTTTAATTCTATTATTCAATGGTTTATTTATAGTAACATTAAAGATTCATGGCTACACGATATAGGTTTTAAATATGAAAAAAGACAATTTAAATTGTTTTCTTTTTCATCTTTTTTAGAAAAAGCTCAATTTATAAATGAAAAAAAATTATTCATTTTTCCAAAAATTGTAAGTTTTATATTTTCTTCACCGGTAGATTGGATAATAGAAAACCTAGCTTCAAAAAGCTTTACAACTAAAAAAATAAGTTTCTGGCAAAATGAATTATACCTATCAGAAGTTTCGGTATTAAAACCCCCACAAATTACACAAAATGAAATTAAAATTAGAGCTATTACACCCATAGAAGTTCACTCAACCTTTCAAATATATAAACAAAAGAAAACATACTACTATAATCCATATGAAAAAGAATTTTCTCTTTTAATTGCCAATAATGCAGCAAAAAAATGGGAAGCATTTTATAAAAAACCACTAGAATCAGAATTAAAATTAGAACCAATAGGTTTTAACAAAGAAAAAATTGTCAGATTTGGATCAAAAAATAGTTTAATAATAAAAGGTTGGACTGGTAATTTTAAGTTGCTTGCTGATTCTAAGATGTTAGGGTTTATTATTGATGCTGGTTTAGGTAATAGAAACAGCCAGGGTTTTGGAATGGTAGAAGTAATCCAATAATTTTTACTTAGGTTTTCTGAAATTTTTAAAATACGCTTCAGTGGAGGATTAATGATTGAAGCTGTTTATCAGATAGGTCTAACACAAAAAACTAAAGATTTTCTGGAAGAATTCATAGAAGACATTGGAAACAATTACAAACATGTTTTTAAAATAAAATTAAA
>NZ_JBMFGQ010000029.1:0-22904 GCF_049977265.1 Desulfurella sp.
CCTTTTTTGAAAACAGAAAGCGCTTATTTTCTTTGTACAAATCGTAATAAGAAAAGTATTACTGTTGATATAAGCAAAAAAGAAGGCCAAAAAATCATATACGATTTAGCTAGTATTTGCGATGTATTTGTTGAAAATTACAAAGTGGGTGAACTCACAAAATATTCACTTGATTACAAAAATATAAAAAAGTTGAACCCAACAATTGTATACTGTTCATTAACAGGCTATGGTCAAAATGGACCAAAAAGCAATCTTTTGGGGTATGATTTTATAATGCAAGGTGAAAGTGGATTAATGAGCATAACCGGGTTACCAAAAGGTCAACCAATGAAAGTAGGTGTTGCTATTTTAGATATTATATCAGGTCTATATGCAACAATAGCAATACTTGCCAGTTTGTATAAAAAACAAAAAATCAAACAATCAGAATACATAGACCTTGCACTGTATGATTGCGCAGTATCCAGTCTTGCAAATGTTGCATCAAATTATCTGGTAAGCGCAAAAATACCAAAGCGCTATGGAAATGCGCACCCCAATATTGTTCCATACCAAACATTCAAAGCTAAAGACAAATACTTTAATTTAGCTGTAGGTAATGATGAACAATTTCAAAAGCTAGCTAGCTTGTTAAACACAGATGCTCTAAAACAAGATAAATTCAAAAAAAATGAAAATAGAGTAAGAAATAGAAAAGAATTGGTAAAAATTTTACAGGAGGTATTCAAAACTCAAAATGCTCAATATTGGGTTGACTTATTTCAATCTCACAACATACCGGCAGGTCATATAAACAACCTTAAAGAAGTATTTGAAGATAAACAGTTGCTTGCAAGGGATATGGTTAAAATAATAAATCATCCATTTGGTTTGTTAAAAATTGTTGGCACACCTATAAAACTATCAAACTCAACCATTACAGAGCCAAAAAGTCCACCACTTCTTGGTCAGGATACAATAAACGTGCTTAAAAAATTACTTCATTACAATAAATCTTATATAAAGCACTTAAAAAACCAAAATGTAATTTAATGCAATTTCATATTGACAAAAAGGTAAAAGTGTTTATTTTTCAAAAAGAGGGTTTTAAAGTTAAAATGATTTTTAAATTTAAAAGGGGAATTTAATGAGCCTGCTAACCAGACCAAACGAACTATCATTAGAAAAAATCATACCATTAAGCACAAGTGATACATTAAGAAACAACTTTATGGTATTAGACGCACAATTGCCTGCAAATATTAGATTTGGCCTTTTGCTTGAGATTATGGACACTTTGGCTGCTGATACAGCTAGAATGTATGTAAATCAGTTTTACAAAGATGCGGTCGTTGTGACTGCAGCTATTGACACCATCATAGTAAGAAGTCCGGCAGATATTTCAAAGGATTTAATATTTAAATCACGCATGAATTACGTTGGCAAAACCTCAATAGAAATAGGCATTAGAATCGAGCAGTCCAACCCTACGACACACATTGCCACATGCTATTTTACACTTGTTGCAAGAACAGGACCAAGGGATAGCCGTGTTAGTGTAGAGTTGCCCACGCTTGAATATATAGATGATATGGAAAAAAGACGGTATCAAAAAGCTATAGAAAGAAAAGAGCATTACCTGGTACAAAGAAATTTAGAAAGTCAACCCCCTTCTTTAGAAGAATACAGATTGCTTGAAGGATTGCATAAGACTCAAGAAGAATCTGATTTTAGTGGACTTTTAGCATCAAAATTATCACTTACATCGTGGGAACGTACATTTCCTGTTTACAAAAATCCTAATCAGACAATTTTTGGCGGTTATTTGGCAAGAAGATCTTATGAGCTATCTACAATGTGCGCTGAGCTGATTGCCACAAAAAGACCAATAATTGCTGCTGTAAATAGGATGAATTTTTTAAATCCTGTAAAAATTGGCGATAAGTTATTATTTAAAAGCAATATAGTGTATACGCATAAAAGTTTTATATGTATTGAAACAACTATATCGCGTATGGGGCGCTACGAAAAAAAAATCAGCAATCTAACAGATTCTTGTTTGTTTACTTTTGTAAATGTTGATGAAAAGTTAAAACCTCATCCTGTAGAAACGATATATCCAATAACTTACTTTGAAGACCAAAAGTATTTAGAGGCTCGCAGAAGCCTAACTTCTATATTCACTGATATTAAAGGCGGATTGCTAAAAGAAAGTGAACTCGCTCATTTTGATTGATTGGGGTTTTTGAAAGCTTCTAATAAATAATTTTCAAATATTGTTTGAGCTTTGTTGTAGCTATTTATTCTCATCAGATAAAACCATCTATATATTTTAATATTTGTAATGGGAATTTCTTTTAGCATACCCATTTGAAGTTCATTTTTAATTATAAGCTCACTTAAAGCTGAGATGCCCAAATTGCAAGATACAGCATTTTTGATGGCTTCTGGATTATTGAATTCATAGGCTACTTTTACATGAGCACCTAATTTTGCAAGTTCAGCTTCTATAATCTGCCTTGTGCCAGATCCTCGCTCACGCATAATAAATTGTTCTTTTAATAAATCCTTTAATGTTACTTTTTCTGATACAGTAAATTTATGTTGAGGCGAACAAACAAAAAGTAACTTATCTTTTGCAAACCTTGTTATTTTTATAAATTTATCGCTGGCATGAGGTAATCCTTCTATGAGGGCTAAATCAATTTCTGATGTTCTTAGCTTTTCAATTACTTCTGAGCTATTTGCAATGAACAAGCTCAAGTCTATATCTGGATAAGTTTGTTTAAACTTTACAATAAGCTCTGGCAATAAGTAGTTACCAATTGTCATGCTTGCACCAATTGAAACACGCCCTTTTTTTAAAGTATTAAAGTTTTCCAAACACAACTTCGCTTCTTCTAGAATATCGAAAATCTTTTTTGTATAGTAATAAAACTCTTTGCCTTCTTCTGTTAAATACAAGCGTCTATTTTTTCTTAAAAATAATTTAACAGAAAATTTTGTTTCCAAATCTTTTATAGTTTGACTAACTGCCGATTGAGTGACCAAAAGCTCTTTTGCACTCTTGCTCATATTGAGGGATTTTGCTACACTATTAAATACCACTACATGGTGCAGCGACAAATCAGCCACATTCATAAGTTCTCCTAATACCTTGTTTAAAAATTCTAATTTGCATTATACATAAAATTTATTTATATTACAATAGTAAAATTTTTAGAGGAGGATTTTTTATGAGACGCAGTAAAGTAACTGTTATTGGAGCAGGCAATGTTGGTGCAACTGCCGCACATTGGGCAGCCATTGAAGGTCTTGGCGATATCGTACTACTTGATGTTTTAGAGGGTATACCGCAAGGAAAAGCCTTAGATCAATCACAATTTAGACCAATCTCTGGTTTGCCGTGCAGTATCGTTGGCACCAATAATTACAAAGATACAGCTGATTCTGATGTCATCATTATAACATCAGGTATTGCAAGAAAACCTGGTATGTCAAGGGATGATTTACTTGCCACAAATGTAAAAATAGTAAAAGAAGTTACAGAAAAAGCGTTGGAATACTCAAAAGATGCTTATTTAGTTGTAGTTACAAACCCAATAGATGCTATGGTTTATACTTCTTACAAAGTATCGGGCTTACCAAAAAATAAAGTTATTGGTATGGCAGGCGTGTTGGATTCTGCTAGATACAAATCTTTCTTAGCTGACGCTATAGGTGTTTCTCCAAAAGATGTAAATGCAATAGTTATGGGTATACATGGCGATTATATGTTGCCTTTAATAAGACTTGCAAATGTATGTGGTGTGCCTATCACCGAGCTTTTATCAAAAGAAGAAATTGACGCTATAGTAAAAAGAACACAAAATGGCGGCGCAGAAATCGTTGCACACCTAAAAACAGGTTCAGCTTACTATACACCGGCTGCTGCAGCTGTTGAGATGGCAAAATCGATTATTTTTGATGAAAAAAGAGTACTGCCATGCGCAGCTTACCTTGAAGGCGAATTTGGCATTTCCGGTTATTTTTTAGGTGTACCAGTTGTAATAGGTAAAAATGGCGTCGAAAAAATATTGCAATTTAAACTAACAGAAGAAGAACAATCATTGCTTAAATTATCTGTTGAAAAAGTTAAAGAACAGGTAGCTTCAGTAAATAAAATTTTGGGTTGGTAGAGAGGTTTTCTCTCTACCTTTAAAAAAAGGAGAACTAAATGAAAATTTTAGTCACAGAGCATGTGGCTCAAGAAGGCTTGGATTACATAAGAAAAAATAACATCGAAGTAGAAGAAAAATTTAATCTAACGCCACAGGAATTAGCACAAATAATAGGCGATTATGATGCTATAATTACTCGAAGTGGAACCCGCATTACCAAAGAAACACTTGAAAATACAGGAAAATTAAAAGTAATAGGTAGAGCTGGCGTTGGAGTAGATAGTATAGATATAGCAGAAGCTAGCAAAAAAGGCATAATTGTTATCAATGCACCAGGCGCAAACACCATAGCAGCAGCAGAACTCACTCTGGGTATGATGCTAAACGCCCTAAGAAAGCTTCCCACTGCTCACTACAGCTTAAAGTATGAGCGCAAATGGGATAGAAAAAAATTTATGGGAGTTGAACTTTCTGGCAAAACATTAGGTATCGTAGGTCTTGGCCACGTTGGAAGTGAAGTTGCAAAAAGGGCAAAATCGTTTGGCGCAAAATGCCTGGCATATGACCCATACATTAAAAAAAGCAAAGCCTTGGATTTAGGCGTTGAGCTTTTAGAAAACTTTGATGAAATTTTAGAAAGATCCGACATTATAACATTTCACACACCGCTTACCAAAGAAACAAAAAATATGATGACCAAAAAAGCAATAGATAAAACAAGAGAGGGCGTTATTCTAATTAACTGCGCACGCGGTGGCATAATAAACGAAAAAGATTTATATGATAGCATAAAATCGGGTAAAGTAGCAGCTTGCGGCATTGACACATTTGAAAAAGAACCAGCAACAGACAATCCTTTGCTCGATTTAGACAATGTATTTGTCACACCTCATATTGGCGCAAACAGTAATGAGTCTCAAATAAATGTATCACTTATTTTAGCTCAGCAGATTGTAAATGCTCTGCTTGGCAAGCCTTATCAAAATGCAATCAATATACCATTTATTAAGGATAAAATGTCTAAAGAACACAGATTATATTTTGACTTGGCAGAAAAAATGGGTAGTTTAGCAGCCCAGCTAACAGAAGGCAGGCCAAGTCAAATTGATATTGTAATGATTGGTGCTCGTTTTGAAGAAGACGTTGTAGAAAAAGCGTTTGATGTACCATTTAACTATCAGCCATTTACAATTGCCGCATTAAAAGGTTTTTTAGAATTTAGCATGAGCGATAGTGTTTCCTATATGAACGCACCGTATGTGGCAAAAGAGTTTGATGTGATAGTATCGGAAGCAAAGGCAAAAAATTACGAAAACTACAATAATCTACTGTTAATGAAAATAGTAACGGATAAACAGGTAAAAACAATTGGCGCTACTTTATTCGAAGATGGAACACAAAAAATTGTGCTCGTTGATGAATTTAGGACAGATATTACACCAAAAGGTATCTACCTTTATATCATTAATAAAGACAGACCCGGTACTATAGGCAAAATCGGGACAATTTTGGGTAATTTAAGCATAAATATAGCTGGCTTTCATTTATCAAGGCAAAAAACTGGTCTTGCAATGTCTTTTATAGAGCTTGATACTCAGCCATCACAAGAAGCAATTAATTTGCTTAAAAAGATTGAAGATATAGAACTTGTAAAAGCCATAGTTTTTTGATTAAAAGGAGCAACTATGTATTTTGTTGAAAAAGAAGAAGAAATTGCTGGTAAAAAAGTATTTTACATAAAACAGCCCGTTGGCAAAAAAGATATTATTTTCATGCATGGCAAAAGCTATACTGCAAGCGATTGGCTTAAATTAAACAACACGCTTATAGAACTCTACAATCTTGAGTATCGCTTTTATGCGTTTGATTTTCCAGGTTTTGGCAAATCTCAGCCCAATGAAATTGATCCAGTAGATTTTATACAAGCTTTTATAGAATACAAAAAACTTGAGAATTTTGTTCTTGTTGGGGCTTCCATGAGCGGTGGTTTTGCACTAAAATACGCACTCAAACATCCAGAAAAAGTAAAAGCCATTGTGGCGGCTGCACCTGCCTGGATTGAAAATGAAATTGAATCTTTTAAAAATCTTAATAAACCTACATTGCTACTTTGGG
Source organism: Desulfurella sp. (assembly GCF_049977265.1). Lineage (GTDB taxonomy): Bacteria > Campylobacterota_A > Desulfurellia > Desulfurellales > Desulfurellaceae > Desulfurella. The sequence goes on from NZ_JBMFGQ010000029.1 coordinate 6,258, forward strand.
GGTCAAACGATGATAAAGTTAACCCAAAAATAGGTAATCAATTAAAAGAAATTATGCCAAATGTTTCTTTGCATGTGTTTAGAGGTTTATCTCATCCATTTTATTTTGAAAACGAAGATTTGTTCGACCAATATTTTTTTGATTTTTTGAAAAAGATAAATGAATAATTTGCTTTTTACTCCTTTTAATGTAAGCGATAAAGTTTTCAAAAATAGGTTAATAATGCTGCCAACTGTGACAAATTATGCAAACGTTGACGGCAGTGTTAACCAAAAAAATATAGATTTTTACTCACTGAGGCAAAATTTAGCTGCAATAATAATAGAAGCTGCATATACAAACATTATTGGTAAGTCATTTACAAACCAAATTGGCATCGATAGTGATGATAAAATTGAAGGCTTAGCAAGGTTGAGCAAAACCATTCACAACAATGACTCATACGCCGGAATACAGCTTGCTTTAAATGTAAAATCAAAAACAATAAACGAGCTTAGTGAAGCTGAAATCGAAGAAATCAAAAATAGTTTTGTGAAAGCAGCAGAACGTGCTATAGATGCCAATTTTGACATAATAGAAATACATTGTGCACACGGCTGGTTGCTTGGTCAATTTTTGAGCAATTATTTTAATAAAAGAAGCGATTCGTTTGGGGGTAATTTAGAAAATCGTATGAAATTACCCTTAGAAATTATTAAACTCGTACGAGACACCGCTAAAAATCACCTCATAAGCGTGCGTATGAATGCCTGTGATTTTGTTCAAGATGGTATTAATCTTGATGAATCTTCAGTTTTTGCTTTAAACCTAAAGGAAATAGGCATTGATTTACTCAGTGTTTCTTGTGGAATTGGAGCAAAAACGTTCACACATGTATCGCCTCTTAGTTATCCAAAAGGTTTTTTGCTCGATTTTGCCCATGAAATAAAACTTAAAACTAAACTACCGGTATTGGCAGCTAATCGTCTAAACGATTATGAATTGGCTAATTATGCTATTGAGTTTTCAAAAGCTGATTTTATAGGCCTTGCACGATCTCTCATTGCCGATCCAAAAATTGCCAAAAAATGGCAAATTGGCGAATTTAAAGATGTAGTACCTTGCATTGCTTGCAATCAAGCCTGCATTGCAAGTATTCAATCGCAAAAAGAAGCTTCTTGCGTGATAAACCCAAAACCATACCAGGCAAAAGTTTTTCAACAGCCTTTTATGTATAAAAGAAAAATTATGATTATAGGTGCTGGGCCAGCAGGTCTTTCGTTTGGTATATTTGCCAAACAGAAGGGTTTAAATTGCATAATTTTTGAAAAACATGCTACAATAGGCGGACAAATAAATTTAGCTATAAAGCCCCCACACAAGCAAGAGTTTAAAAAAATGCTAAATTACTTTGAGTACAGAACTAAAAAATTAGGTATACCCATTAATACAAAGACAGAGGTAGATGTCGATTTAATTAAGAGTGAAAAACCAGATGTTGTGGTATTTGCTTTAGGGTCAAGTCCTTATATACCAGAGTTTGCAGCTAATAATGAATTTGTACTAAATGCTGATGAAGTTTTAGAGTTTGGTCTGCCTCCAGATACAAAAAGTGTAGGTATATTAGGTGGTGGCTTAGTTGGCCTTGAAACTGCAAACTTTTTGGCTGAAGAAGGTATAAGCGTGAGCGTTTTTGAAATGGAAAACAAGGTATTGCAAAATATGGCAGAGGTTTTAAGAGTTCCAGTAATAGAATCACTGCACTCCAACATAAAAATATTCTTAAACCACAAACTGAAAAATATTGAAGTCAACAAAGCTATATTTGAAACAAAAGATGGCGTTAGCGAAAAAGTTTTTGACTATTTCGTTCTATCTTTAGGAAGAACACCAAATATTGATTTAATTAGTAAAATTAATTTTTGCATGGATACTATAGAAATAGGCGATTGTAAAAAACCATCCGATGCTTTTGCCGCTATTACCGACGCCTACAATGCGGCTCAATTAATTTAACACTCAAAAACTTTACGCATAAATATTGCAAGCAAAACGACACATAAACTTATAATGATAAAAATTGTTCGCGAAACAAACAGGCTTGCAAATACTAAATATCCTAAAAGCATTATCCTTCTGATATTTTTTAAATCTTCATCATTGAGCAAGATTTTCACAATTAAACTAACAAGTATATACACAACGGTTTCTACAATAATATTTTCTACGCTAAAATTAAACATTCATTAAAACCTGCCTAAATAATAGCAAAATTTAATTTAGTATGCAATTTTAAAATTTTTATGGTATAATTATGTAAAAAAGGAGAGAATAATGTTTAAGATTTATGTAACAAAAAATATACCAGAAGAAGGATTGGAACTCTTAAAAGATAAATGCGATATAGAAGTAAACAATTTAGGCAGATCTTTAAGCAAACAGGAATTACTCGAGAAAATTAAAAACAAAGATGCCTGCATAACACAATTAACAGATAAAGTTGATATAGATTTTTTTGAAGCTGCCAAAAATTTAAAAATTATTGCAAACTATGCGGTTGGCTTTGATAATATTGATTTAAATGAAGCAACAAAACGCAAAATTTTTGTTACAAATACACCGGATGTTTTAACCCAAGCAACAGCAGAACTAGCATGGGCTTTATTATTTGCCTGTGCGCGTGGTATACCTCAAGCTGATAAATTTACAAGAGAAGGTAACTATAAAGGCTGGGATTTGTACTTATTTTTAGGCCTTGATATAAGCCGTAAAACGCTTGGTATAATTGGAGCTGGCAGAATTGGTCAGGCATTTGCAAAAATGTCAAAAGGTTTTGATATGAATATACTGTATACTGCAAATTCTAAAAAAATTGATTTCGAATCTCAAACTAATGCAAAATTTGTGGATCTTGAAACTCTTCTTAAAGAATCTGACTTTGTAAGCATTCATACACCTCTAACTCCTCAAACATACCATTTGATTGGAAAAAAAGAACTCAGCCTTATGAAAAAAACTGCAATTTTAATTAATACATCAAGAGGATCTGTAATTGACGAAAAGGCACTTGCAGAAAGTTTAGAAAACAGGCAAATATATGCAGCAGGTCTGGATGTGTATGAAAAAGAACCAATAATTGAAGAAAAATTAAAAACATTAGACAATGTTGTTCTCCTGCCACATATTGGAAGCGCTACATATAAAACAAGGATTGACATGTCAATACTGGCTACGCAAAATATACTTGATTTTTTAGAAGGAAAAATTCCGCGCACTTTAGTAAACAAAGACATATTAAAAACCTAAAAAAATGCAAGATCTTCAAGAAAAAGCCATTTTAGTTAGCGTATTTTTAAACGAAAAAGATGAAAAGTCATTGCAAGAATTAGAAGAACTTGCCAGAACAGCTGGCGCAGAAGTTGTTGGCGTATTAACACAAAAACGAAAAAACATAGATAAAACTTACTATTTAGGAAAAGGTAAAATAGAAGAGCTAAAAAATCTAATTGAACAAAAAGGTGCTAATATTGTCATATTTAACAACGAACTATCTGGTAGCCAGATAAAAAATATCGAAGATATACTAAACACAAAAGTTATTGATAGAACCAATCTAATCTTAGACATATTTGCAAAACATGCCAAAACAAAAGAAGGTATGCTTCAGGTAAAGCTTGCCCAGTTAAAATATTCACTTACAAGATTAAGAGGCATAGGTGTTACACTTTCAAGATTGGGTGGTGGCATAGGCACAAGGGGTCCTGGCGAAACACAACTGGAAACAGACATAAGGCATATCAAGCGCTCTATTTTACACATTGAAAAACAAATTGAAGAAATAAAACAACATAGGAGTCTATACAGGAAAAGAAGACAAAAAAATCAAATTCCTGTAGCTGCCATAATAGGATATACAAATGCAGGTAAATCAACTTTAATTAATGCACTTACCAATGCAGATGCCTATGTTGAAAATAAGTTATTTGCAACGCTGGATCCTTTAGCTAGAAAATTACGTTTGCCCAATAACAAAATAGTTCTATTGATTGATACGGTTGGTTTTATTAAAAATTTACCCCACCAGTTAATTGAAGCTTTCAAATCAACGCTTGAAGAAATAAAATTTGCAGATTTAATATTAAATGTTGTTGATATAAGTCAGAATGATTACGAAGAAAAAATTAAAGTAACAGAAAAAATTCTATCAGATTTAGAGTGTTTCAATAAACCAGTTATTACAGTTTACAATAAATCAGATTTACTTGAGACATTACCAAAAAACACTGATAAAGAAGTATATATATCAGCTAAATACAAAACTAATTTACATGATTTGGTTTTTTGCATACAAAACGCGCTTGAATCAGGAAACAAATCTTTATAAAATTTTCATTCTGATCTTTGCAAAGTAAACATTTATTTGTTTATCAGCAAAATACATCAAAACTACATCGGTTTCGGGTGTAGAGTTCCCCAATTTTGTTCCATCTGCAACAATAAAATTGTCACCTTCGCTCAATGATGGCAAAAGGGTTTTGCCTAAGTCCCGATTTTTCCAGCTTACATAGCTTTTTTCGCTTTCGTAAAAATATTCTAGATTATCAAATCCATTTTGTTTTGCAAAACTATCTATTGCGGCTTTTTGAATAAGTGTTTCACTTTCATCATCAGCAATTATATATGCAACATTCTTTGGCACAGTTACCCCCATCTACATTAATTTTAAGATATCATTTTCTTCATTAATGATAATTTCCGAGACATTTGGAGAATTTTTGTAACGCTCCATCGTTTTCTTTTTTGCTTGTTCTTTGCTCTCTGCCTTGACTATGTTTGTCGTAACAACCTTTTTCTCATCTTTATATATAATCATCGTTAATACTTTATACGTATGCAAACATACACCTCTAAATCTTAACTACTTGTTTAATTATACTTATTTATAAAGCAAAAGTCAAATAAGTCACACACTGCTTTTATAGCCAAAAAACTACAAAATACCAAAATGTTAAAAAAATAAACTTATTTAAGTGGTTTATAATTTTTCTTTTGAAAAGTATATTCGTAGCTGATGTGACTTTTATAATGACCACTTATAACGGCAACCGTATCTTCAATAAATACCCTCTCCTCATCTGTTGGAATAACAAACACTTTTACTTTGGAATAATCTTTTGTGATGGCGATTTCGCCAGCAGCAGAGTTTGCTTTTAAGTTTTTCTCTTTATCTAACACGATACCTAGATTTTCTAATTTTCTTAATACCATGTACCTTAAAAGTGGTGAATTTTCTCCAACGCCAGCCGTAAAAACAATTGCATCTAAATAACCATTTAAGGCAAAAAAGTAAGAGCCCAAATATTTCCTTATCTCATATGCCTCAATTTGTAAGGCAAGCATGCAACGTGGGTCACCTTCTTCTGCTTTTTTGAATATAGACAGATGCTCATGCTCAATATCACCAATTAGGTCTTCATAATCGAACTCGTCAATATTATTTATGTCTACTTTTGCGCCACTGATTATATCCCTTCTATCATAATATTTGCCCGTTATACCAAGTAAACCAGATTTTTTATTTAAAATATCCATCATTTGATTAGCATTTAAATTTAATTTTTCCTGCATATAAAGCGGAATAGCTGGATCTATATCTCCACAGCGCGTTCCCATAACAGCACCTTGAAGAGGCGTAAAACCCATAGACGTATCTATGCTAATGCCGGATCTTATGGCACTAAAAGACACACCGTTTCCAATATGCAGCGTTATTAGATTCGCATCTTTTACGTGCTTATCAAGCATTACCGCGGCTCTGCGCGATACATATAAATGGCTCGAGCCATGAAAACCATACCGCCTAATACCATACTTTTCATACCACTCAAAAGGCAGAGCATACACATAAGCAAAATCTGGTATGGTAGAGTGAAATGCTGTATCAAAAATTGCCACTTGAGACACATTAGGCAATAACTCTTTTGTTGCTAAAATTCCTGCTAAGTTTGGTGGATTATGCAGTGGTGCAAGGCTTGACAATTTTTTAATTGTTGAAATGACTTTATCGTCTATCAATGTGCTTTTTTTGAATTTTTCACCACCATGAACTACCCTGTGGCCTATAGCATATATTTCATTCAAATTGCTCAAAACGCCTTGATCGCCAACAAGCAAATTAAATACTTCGTTTATCGCCTTTGTGTGATCTTTTAATTCTTTTTGATAAATAATTGGCGTTTGATTTGGCTTATTAAAGTGAACACTGGCGCTCATTGAACCTACTCGCTCAATTAAACCTTTAGCTAAATTTTTTTGCGCCATCCAATCGAACAAATCAAATTTAACAGACGAACTACCACAATTTAATACCAATATTTTCATAACAACACTCTATGCTTGAAATGAAGATATAGCTGTTAAGTAAACTATATCCATATATTTACATCCACGAGACAAATCATGCATAGGTTTCTTTAATCCTTGCATAACAGGCCCAATAGCTTGAGCTTTAGCCAGGCGCTCCACAAGTTTATAAGCAATATTGCCTGCATTTAAGTCGGGGAAAATTAATACATTTGCATCACCTTTAATAGAGCTGCCCGGCGCTTTTCTTTGCGCTACACTTTCCACCAAAGCAGCATCTGCTTGAAACTCACCATCAATTATTATATCTGCTCGCTTTTGTTTAACAATATTTACCGCTTCTATTACTTTATCTAGCACTTTATGCTTAGCGCTGCCTAATGTAGAAAATGATAGCATTGCAACTTTTGGTTTTACATTCATCAAACTGCTAAAATTATCTGCTGTAGCAATGGCAATATCAGCTAGCTGCTCACTATTGGGCTGCGGGTTTACGCCACAATCTGCAAAAAACAAAACCCCATTTTGGCCAAATTCTGGACTTTGCAACTCCATCAGGAAAAAACTCGAAAGCAGTTTTATATTGTTTTTTAAACCAATTACGTGCAAAGCAGCTTTTATAATATCTGCTGTATCGCTTATTGCACCGCCTATACACATATCCGCTAAATTTTTCTTAACCAATAATGCTCCAATATAAAGTGGATTTTTTGACAGCTGAATTGATTCTTCTTTGTCAATACGCTGCTTATCAGCATTTATAATTTCAAAAAGTTCTTCTGTATAGTCAACATCTGAAATCTCCACAATCTCTACACCACTGAGATTTATATGTAAACTATTTGCTTTTTTTTCTATTGATTTTCTTTGACCAATCAAGATAGGGTAAGCTATGTGATTTTGTGAACAATAAGAAGCCGCTTGAATTAGCCTTTCATCTTCACCTTCCGGATATACTACTTTTTTTGGATTTATTGTGCACCTTTGCAGAAAATCATCTAAAATCAATTTATCCCTCCTATAAAAAAACAATATAACTTAACTTGTAAAATTACACAATACATAATTCTTTGTCAAATTTTTTCTTAGAATTTATAGTATTAATTAACTATTTATATGAAATATTCAGTTAACATTCATGTATAAAAAAAATTAATATATTTAACATATTGACTTTAATTTTATTAGTATATAATTAAATTAAATTATGTTTGGGAGGTGTATAATGAAACGGCTAAAGTACTTGGTTATGGTATTTTTTTGGCTTATTGGTGGCTTTAGTATTGCGTTTGCAAAAATAGGCATAGTTACACCCGGTGAGCTTGCCTCAATGATGCAAAATGACAAAAACCTGGTAATCATCGATGCAAGAAGTCATGGTTCTTACATTACATCACACATACCAAAAGCTATCAATATAAGTCCAACTGGTAGTTTGTTTAGTGGCTATGGGCCAAATCCTTTTGCTGTGGTAGACTCAAATGTTAAATTAGAGAAAGTTTTGTCTCAAAAAGGCATTAAAAATGACTCTGACTGCGTAGTATATACAGGCTCATCCAGTGCTTTTGGTGTAAAAGATGGAAATCCGGCTTTTGCGCTAACAAGTGCTACTCGCATTATGGCAGTTTTGTATTATGCAGGCGTAGAAAATGTTTATTATTTAAACGGCGGATTTGATAAGTGGGTAGACGAAAAAAGACCTGTTCAAAATGGTGATTATGCACTAAAAAGCACTCACTTTGTAATTTCAAGAAATAATCCATTTGTTTTTGTAAATGAAAATTTTGTTAGATGGGCTGTAAACCATGAAAATCAGGTGCAATTTGTAGATGCGAGAATGTATAAAGAATATACAGGACAAGTTAGCGATGAAAAGTTTGGTGTTTCAAAACTCGGTCATATTAAAGGTGCAAGAAATGTATTTGTTGGCGAATACATGGAAAAAGTTGGCAATTATTATGTAATAAAGCCAAAACAAGAAATTATGCAAATTCTTCAAAAAGCTGGTATAGATCCAAATAAACCGATAATATCATACTGTCATATTGGCTATTGGGGCAGTGGCTTGTGGTTTATTGACAATTCAGTGCTGCATAATAAGCTGGTATGGGATTACAATGGTTCTTTGGTAAAAGCTTCGTTAGACAAAGAAATACCATTTGTAGAAGGACAAAACCCGTAAGTTTTAAATGCAGAAAGGCCCAAAAACCTTTCTGCATTTGGTTCAATCTCAAATAATGGATTTTTATATTTTTTTAAATATAATAGTAAAGAGTGTTTAAAGTTTTAGGGAGGCTTTTATGCAATTTAGTATTGATGCAAACACAATAAAAAAGTTAGTATCAAATGTCTCTGGTGGTTTATCAAAAGATAAGAATTCCATATTGAGCAATTATATGGTAAGCATAAAAGACAACACAATATCTATTACTTCATTAAATGAGGTTGTTCAGATAAATACATTTTCTCCTATTGAGAGCGAAGGTGATTGTGAATTTTTAGCAAAGCCAGATTTATTTGACAGACTAAAAGTGCTAAGCGGTGATATAATTTTCAAGTTAGAAGATAATATTCTAACAATAAAAAATGGTTCTTACAAAACAACAACCAAAATTTTTCAAAGTGAAGGTTATTCCGTAGAATCAATAGAAGACTACAAAATTGCTGGCGTTTTTGATTCAAATGATATATTAGAATTGCTCAAAGCTAATATTGCCAGTAGCAAAGAAGAACAACAAACACGAGAATTTAATGGCGTTTTAATTGAAATAGAACAGAAAAAAGCTAACTTTGTAGCTACCAATCGTTCGAGATTGTTTTGGATTAGCAAGCCTATAGATAATGATATTAGTTTTTACTGCATAGCAGAAAAAGACAGTGTTTTGCAACTTAGCCGAATTTTAAAAGCAAACGATAGAGTTACTTTACTTTATAAAATAGATGGCGAAAACATTACCAAAATTGCATTTCAAAGCTCTAACTGCACAATAGTATCGAAAACAATAAATGGTAAGTTCCCACAATACCAAGCGGTAACACTTGAAGAAGCTCAAAATGTTCAATGTATCGCTTTTGACAAAGAATCATTAAAAACAGCCTTACAGAAAGTTTTGACATTAAGCAATGACGAGTTAGCTGTTGTAGAGTTCAATATTCAAGAAAACAATGCTCAGCTAAATGTTACAAATAAAGAAGGTGAGATTGCAAGCGATATTATTGATTTTATATCTTACAATCATACGCCTATTATTTTAACGATTAATGGTCGCTATGTAATAGATTTTTTAAACAACATACAATCTAATTCAGTTTATTTTTACTACAAAGAGGCTATAAAACCAATCGAGTTAAAAGCAACTAGCGAGCATAATGTATGCTACATTTATGTAATGACGCCCGTAAGATAAACTATTTTAGTTTATTTAACCAAAAGTTAAAATCTCTACCCGGCACAAAAATATCAAGTCCAATAGAAATCTCACTTAACACATTTGTCACTGTATGTATCTCGTTTGGCTCTATAAAGACACAATCATTTTGTGATAATATTACTTCGCTATTTTGTGTCTTTACAGACATTTTACCTTTTAATACAACCAAAATTTGAGCATTTTCATGTTTGTGCTCTGGCGAAGCGTGGTTGGGAGGTTTAATAAAATACTCAATTGATATTTCTTGCTCATTACAAAGACTTGTACGTTTCCAATCTTTTTGTGGTTCATAAAAATTAGCTTTTTCAAAAAAAACAACCTTCAAAATACAACTCCTTTTTTAGCTAAATATACGACTTTTTATAAAAAATCAAACCGTATAAATTTTACTTTAATTTTACCAATATAGCCTAGACTCCCATTTAAGAATTACTTGGAGGTGTTCGATGTTAAAGAAGTTATTAGCTTCATGCGTAGTTGTAGGTTTAATGGTAAGTCCAGTATTGGCTGCAGAAAATGCAAAGCCAGCTCCAGTCAAAAATGAAACAAAAGTTGAGAAAAAAGCAGTTGAGAAAAAAGTAGTTGAGAAAAAAGCTGCACCTAAAAAAGCCGTTGCAAAGAAAGCCGCTACTACAAAGAAAGTTGAAAAAACAGAGAAAAAATAATCCGTTTTAAAACTTATCTTAAAAAAGGGAGTTAAAAATATTAACTCCCTTTTGACTCTTGCAAAAAATCGAAAATTGTTTTACTATACTAAAGATGTTCAAAGACGATTTAATTTTTAGATGGTACAAGGGCAATCTAAAAAACGTAGAAAACTTTAATACGCCAAAAAAATTACTTTTTTTAAACAAGCAAATTGAGTTAGCAAGCAAAAATACCTTTGCTTTATGCAGCGGGTTCGAAGCCTTAAATATGTTTTTTTATGGTGAAAATGGCCTTGGTAAATCTTCACTTGTTAAACAATTAGTACAAAACTTTAGCACAAGAGGCTTAAGATGTATTGAATATTTAGAAGAAGATATTTATTCTATGTATGGATTGTTTGATATTATAAGGAACACAGATTATAAATTCTTTATTTACTTCGACGATCTGGCATTTGAAGAAAATAACAAAGAATTTAGAAAATTCAAATCTATTATTGAGGGCTCGCTGGAAGAAAAACCAAAAAACTGCATTTTTTTGATTACCTCAAATAAAAAACATTTAATAAAGCAAAAAGCACTCAATATTGATAGCGATATGTTTGAAAAAGAGGAAGAAAATGAAAAAATTTCGCTTTTTTCAAGGTTTGGCTTATCAGTTGGTTTTTATCCGCTTGAAATCGAGGAGTTTTTAGAAGTAGTAATATTTTACTTAAATGAGTTCAATGTTAAAATAAACTTTGATGTAAAAAAAGAAGCCCAAAGTTTTGCTTTAAACTACGGTATTTACAGTGGTCGCATAGCAAAACAATTTGCCGTTTTTAAATTTATTGAACAGCTTAAAATTTAATTTTCAAATCTTGTTCTCCAGGTTGTATACTAAATAAGCTCCTATTAAAAAAGTACAAAAAAAGGCATATATCCATACCAAAAAAGCAACATATCCCCAAAAAGCCCCGTATATTATGTTAAGCCTGCCAATACTAACTACATAAATAATAAATAACCTTTTTAATATTTCGACAACCAAGGCAAAAAACAAAGCGCCAATTCCTGCATTTTTAAGTCTAATTTTTGTTAAAGGAAGTATTTTATAAAGCAAAAAAGCCATTACAAATAAGGATAAAAAAGGCACTACATAAACACTAAAAAAATCAAACAGCGCATTAATCTTAAAAATGCTTATTAAATAATCCTTGACAACATCAATCGGCATAAAAAATCCTGCCAAATAAGCAATAACCAGCAACATCATGATAGTAATTAATGCAATGTAAATAAAAAACAATTCGACAATAGGCCTTTTTTTATTAATCTTAAAAATCTTATTTATACTTGCGTTCAACATATAAAAATAAGACAAAGAAGTGCCAGCATACAAAAATAAACTAAAATAGCTAATTTTTTTATAGACAAGTGGCTTTATAATATCAAGCATAATGCCTTTAAACATTGGTGGAAAAATAAGAACTATCTTTTGTGATAAAACATTGTAATACTGCACATAATTTGAAAGCAAAAAAATAAGCATAGAACTTAAAAACAACAAAAATGGCGCCAAAGCTAATATAAAGAAAAACGACAGCGACGACGCATTTGTAAAACCATTGTCTTTTACAAAGTTAACCACACTCTTTAATACAATGTTCATATTTTAGAATATTACCTTAAAAAGAAAAATTTCAATGCAAAAATATTTTTAATTTATAATTTTAGTTTATTTCAAATATTAGGTAAAATTAACTAAATCCATACATAATTAACAAAAGTAAGAAGAATCTATTTGACAAAAAACTCTAAATTTATTAGTATTGTTCCAAAATAGGCAATGTCTTTGCACGTATATTTAACATTAGGAGGTTGGGATGCCAAAAGCAATGAAAAGTATGGATGGTAACACCGCTGCAGCGCATGTGGCGTATGCTTTTACAGAAGTAGCCACAATTTATCCAATTACGCCATCTTCAAACATGGCAGAAGCAGTGGATGCATGGTCTGCGGAAGGCAGAAAAAATATTTTTGGTCAAACAGTAAAAGTGCTGGAGATGCAATCCGAAGGTGGGGCAGCAGGTGCCGTGCATGGCTCGCTTGTAGGCGGTTCACTTACATCAACATTTACCGCATCACAGGGCTTATTATTAATGCTTCCAAATATGTACAAAATTGCTGGCGAACTACTGCCTGGCGTGTTTCACGTGGCAGCAAGAACTGTAGCTACACATGCGCTTTCTATATTTGGAGATCACTCAGATGTTATGGCTGTAAGACAAACGGGTTTTAGTCTTTTATCGTCTGGCAGCGTACAAGAGGCTATGGATTTGGCGGCTGTTGCACATTTAAGTGCAATTAAAGCGAAAATGCCATTTTTGCACTTTTTTGATGGATTTAGAACATCGCACGAGATCCAAAAAATAGAAGTTTTGGATTACGAAGATTTAGCAAAACTTGTAGATTGGGAGGCTATTGAGCGTTTTAAGAAAAATTCTCTAAATCCAGAGCGCCCAAAAATTATAGGAACAGCCCAAAACCCGGATATCTTTTTCCAGGCAAGAGAATCTTCAAATAAATTTTACGAATCAGTCCCAGATATAGTAGTTTCATATATGAATGAAATAAACAAACTTACGGGCAAAGACTATAAACCATTTAACTACTATGGCGATCCAAATGCAGAAAACATTATTATTGCTATGGGTTCTGTTGTAGAAACAATCGAAGAGGTAGTAGATTACTTAAATGCAAAAGGCGAGAAAGTAGGTTTAATAAAAGTAAGATTGTATAGACCATTTTCTGCAAAATATTTCTTTGATGTGTTGCCAAAAAGTGTTAAAAAGATAGCTGCACTTGATATGACAAAAGAGCCAGGCGCTTTGGGTGAGCCTTTATATGAAGATATTAAAACTCTATTTTACGGTATGCAAGATGCACCATTAATCATTGGTGGAAGGTACGGTTTAAGCTCAAAGGACACAACGCCTTCTCAAATTCTTGCCGTATTTAAGAATCTTAAATCTAATAACCCAAAAAATAGCTTTACAATAGGAATAACTGATGATGTAACGTACCTTTCTTTGCCAATCGAAGAAGAAATTAACACTTCCGACAAAGACACAGTTTGCTGTAAATTCTGGGGTTTTGGCTCTGACGGTACAGTTGGTGCAAATAAAGATGCGATTAAAATTATAGGCGATAACACGGATATGTATGCACAGGGATATTTTGCATACGACTCTAAAAAAAGTGGTGGTGTAACCGTATCGCACTTAAGGTTTGGCAAAAAACCAATAAGATCCACTTATTTAATTGATCAAGCCGATTATATTGCCTGCCACAAACAATCTTATGTATTCTTATACAATGTGTTAACTGGCTTGAAGAAAAACGGCACATTTGTTTTAAACACTATCTGGGATGAATCAGAGCTGGACAAGCACTTGCCAAACAAAATGAAACGCTACCTTGCAGAAAACAACATCAATTTCTATATTGTCAACGCTACCAAAATTGCTAAAGAAATTGGCCTTGGCGCACGTATCAATATGATAATGCAATCAGTGTTTTTCAAACTTGCAAATATTATTCCTATAGAAAATGCTACAAAGTTGCTAAAAGAAGCAATTGTTCACTCCTATGGCAAGCAAGGCGATAAAGTCATAAATATGAACTATCAGGCAGTAGATAGAGGCATTGACTCAGTAATAAAAGTAAATATACCAGAAAGCTGGAAAAACATACCTATTGAAGACGAAAAGAAAGATGAAAACCGCCCTGAATTTATAAAAAATGTCGTAGATGTAATGAACAGGCTTGAAGGCGACAAATTGCCTGTGTCCACATTTGTTGGCAGAGAAAATGGTGAGTTCCCATCCGGTACTGCTGCTTATGAAAAACGTGGCATAGCCATAGACGTACCAGAATGGGTTCCAGAAAATTGTATACAATGTAACTTCTGTTCATATGTTTGTCCGCATGCTGCCATTAGGCCATTTTTGCTAAATGAAGAAGAAGCAAAAATCAAGCCTGCTGATTTTGTTACAAAAAGGGCTATTGGTAAAGAAGTAAAAGGCTATGAGTATAGAATACAGGTATCTGTCCTTGATTGCACTGGCTGCGGTAGTTGTGCAGAAGTATGTCCAACACCTAAAAAAGCCCTTGTAATGAAACCTATAGAAACACAAACCAAAGATATAGATAATTGGAATTTTGCAATTGAAAAAATCTCAGAAAAAGAAATACCTACAGATACTGTAAAAAATAGTCAATTTGCAAGACCACTTTTAGAGTTTTCAGGCGCTTGCGCAGGTTGCGGTGAAACACCTTACGATAAATTAGTAACGCAGCTTTTTGGCGACAGAATGATTATAGCTACAGCAACTGGCTGTTCTTCTATCTGGGGTGCATCGGCTCCATCTATGCCATACTGTGCAAACTCTAAAGGTAAAGGCCCAGCGTGGGGCAACTCACTGTTCGAAGACAATGCAGAGTATAGTTTGGGCATTGCACTATCTGTTAAACAGCAAAGGGAAGCTTTGCGTTTAATTATCGAAAAAATAGTAGAAAGCGATATGGACGAAGCTTCAAAAACACCGTTTAAAAAGTGGCTTGACAATATGAATGACCCAAGAGTCACAAAAGAAGCTGCACTTGAGATAAGCGCAATTATCTCAAACAAAAGCAAGCACTCTTCGAATGTTCAAGATTTGCTTTCAAGGGTAGAACAAAGTCAGGACATGCTTGTCAAAAAATCCGTCTGGGCGTTTGGCGGCGATGGCTGGGCTTATGACATTGGCTATGGTGGCATTGACCATGTAATTGCTTCAGGCGAGGATGTAAATATACTTGTCGTTGACACTGAAGTTTACTCAAATACAGGCGGTCAGTCTTCTAAGGCTACACCCGAGGCTGCAATCGCTCAATTTGCAGCAGCTGGAAAGCGCACAAAGAAAAAAGACTTAGGCTTAATGGCTACAACATACGGTTATGTGTATGTTGCTCAAATTGCTATGGGAGCAGAATATAATCAAACACTAAAAGCTATACAAGAAGCAGAAAGCTACCCAGGCCCATCATTAATTATAGCATATGCACCGTGCATAGCTCACGGCATAAAAGCCGGTATGGCAAAAGTTCAGGAACAGCAAAAAATAGCAGTTGAAGCAGGATACTGGCATCTATACAGGTATAACCCGCTGCTTAAAAAAGAAGGCAAAAATCCATTCATACTTGATTCAAAAGAACCTGATTTAGCTAAATTTAAAGACTTCTTGCTGAGTGAAGTAAGGTATGCGGCACTGCAACGCACATTCCCAGATATTGCAGACAAACTCTACATAAAAGCTCAAGAAGACGCAAAAGAACGTTTTGAAAACTACAAAAGAATGGCTTCATATCAGTATTAAATTTTGCTAGCGATTGGCCTAAAAAGCCAATCGCTCTTTTTTATGCTTAAAATATTCGATGCTCTTTTTCACATCATTGATTATAAATATACAGTAGTTGAGAATCAGGGTTATAAACCGCCTCAATTTTTACCGATTGACTACCTAAAAATCATGTCCGGCTTTGAACTGTTGGGTGGCGTAATAGTGTCTGGTTCATTTCAAAACTACGATACTCAATATTTGAAATCTGCACTTTCAATATTGGGTTCAAATTATATAGGCGTTATAAACTATAACCCAAGCTATACAGACAAAGATATACTGGATTTGAATAAAATAGGCGTTAGAGCCATAAGATTTAATATACGAAGGGGCAATCAAGACATAATAGACTATATTGAATATGCATCAAAGAGAGTTTTTGATATAGCCAAATGGCACAGTGAAATTTACATTGATTCAAAAAATATCTCCAACATAAAGAATAAACTGCTAAACATTCCACTTCTTGTTATAGATCATTTTGGCTTATCAAAAGAAGGATTTAGACATGTTTTAGACTTAACAGAAAAAGGCGCTTATGTAAAAGCAAGTGGTTTTGGCAGGCTTGACTTTGATCCTATTTGGGCCATCAAACAAATTAATAAGATCAACCAACATGCATGCTGCTTTGGCAGTGACTTACCTTCTACAAGAGCACAGAGACCATTTTCATTAAAAGACATCGATCTTATAAATGACAATTTTGATGAATCACAAAGCAAAAAAATCTTTTATGAAAACGCTTTGAAGTTATATAAGGTGAATAAAAGGAGATCCTTCGCTGACGTTCAGGATTACTAACCC
>NZ_JBMFGQ010000030.1:0-20284 GCF_049977265.1 Desulfurella sp.
CTGTCTTAAAATAGCCACTTGTGTGTTGGGATAGTTGTATATAATCTTTATAATCAGGTAAATCTATTTTTTTTAAGCTGTTTTGAAGGCTACCGTCTTTTTTTAATATAAACATATTAAACGATTTATATTGGACATTTATTAAAGGTTTTACAATCATCAGCACAGGAACCCTGCTTACCAATATATAACCTTTAGAAAAAGGTATGCAGTCTGTAACCATCAGTATATTATCTGCTCTAAATGCACTACTAATATTAATTTCACTTTTGCTACATATTGTTATTTGTTTTGCTAATTTGTCTTCAAATTTTTGAGGATAAGAATAGATTATTTGTTTATCGTGTGCAACAATCAATACAGCATAAATATCTGGGTTTTTATCTACGATATTTTTTGTAATTCCTGGAATTTTATATGTGAAAAAGTTTTCTTCAATTGAATCCTTAAATGAAGTTTCTGCCATATGCAAGAGTTCTATGTATGTTTGTACAGCAAATGCACTTTGTCTTGCGATGGTCGAAAGTTCTGACTCAGTATTAATTAAAACTTTTTCATAAAGCCTTACAAACACGATAAAAACTATGATAAAAATAATTATGCTTATTGCAGCCCAGCTTAGCACAAAGTATCTCGATAATCTTGATTTAAAGATTTTTTTACTCATATATTTGGATTTCCTGTTTCTTAATTATATAGAAATAATAGTGGTTAAAATTTATATATACAAAAAATTTATCGTTCTTTTCTATTACAAACAATCCCCACTTTCACAAATTTTAATAAGTAAATTTATATTAATATATATCACTTTTCAATTTCAAACTATTAGCTATACCTTTTGGGTGCCAAATTTAATTTTAGATCCTGTAATCTGACCTGCCACAGAAGCCACTAAAAACAACGGTATAAAGTAATAACTGATACCCAGTAGAATTCTAGGAAGTGCAATAAATGGAATTGGTAAATGAATGTAGGCAAACCAACGCCAGGAAAATTTTTTGACTTTTGATCTCAAGCGCCCAAAAGGAACGTTAATTAAAAAAGCAAAAATTGCAAGAAATATAAACATATTTATATTCTAATTATTTTTATTATAAAATGCAAATTTTTTATATTTTCATTTTATGGTTTGCAAAAAATATTTTTTTGGATATAATTCTGTTATCTTATTTGTGTTGGAGGAAAACTATGAAAAAAATCTTTTTGGCTTTTTTGGGTTTGGTTTTAATGTATTCTTTTGCAAATGCCACACCAGATTACACTGCAATAGCAAAAAAACTTGTGCCGCCAAATGTTAATATTGAGCTAAAGCAAACAAACGATTTTCAAATATCTGGTTTTAAAACATTTATTGCAACACTAAAACCACAAAATGCCTCGGTTACCGTTTATAAGTATCTTTGGATATCAAATGATGGTAAATATGTTATACCAAACCTTTTAGCGTATGCTAATAATTCTATAACTCAGATTGAACCTAAAGTAAAAGAATCTTACAATACTGTAAATATTGAATGGTTTAATAGAGTTTTGTCAACACTAAATCCAGATTTGAAAAAAAGCTTTGGAAATGGAAAAACTGAAGTTTATATTTTATCTGACCCGTATTGTCCTTTCTGTAAAGAAGAACTTGCCCAGGCAATTGAACTTGCAAAACAAAACAAAATCAAGCTTTATGTAATACCTTTTGATGTACATGGAGAAAAATCAACACAGGCTTCAATGTTATTTTGGAATATAGAATCAAAATCAAATTTAGCCGACGCATTGGCAAAAGTGGAAGCTGCTCCATTTGAAGCTGTTGATAAAATTGTATCCCAAAACCAAAATCTGATTAAGCAACTAACACCAAAATACCAGGCAAAGCTTAATTATTTAAAAGAAGAGTTTTTTAAGCAAAAATTAAACGGTACACCATCAATTATTATAAGAAAAACAAACACAACAGGTATCGTAATTGTTGGTTTAACAAACTTAGCAAATTTTGTAAAATAACTTATGAAAAAAAAGCTATTAATAGCTTTTATTATCCTGATAACATTTATTGCTTTGATTCTGGCAGGTTATTTTAGCCTGCCTTTTTTTTTAAAAAGTCAATACTTTTTGCACCTTGTAGAAAATAAAACCCATATAAAAATAGACAAAATTGAAAATTACAAAATCTCTCAAACACTAACCACTATAAATGTCAACATATCGCAATTGGAAGTTAGCTCATCTAAATTTAAAGCAAATGCAAAACACTTATCCTATAAACTCAAATTAAGCGAATTAATTTCAAAAAAACCCACATTTGGCAATTTAAAAATACAACAGTTAAGCTTAGTTGCATACCGTTCAAAAACTCCTGCAAAAGCTGAAACAATTATAAAGCCACTTCCTTTATCCATAGAAATACAACATCTTAGTGCATCTTATGAAAATTATAAAATTGACGGCAAACTTGATCTAATTTTAAACCTTACAACAAAAAACAATAATTTTTATTTTGATGGAAACGTTAACAATAGCCCCACTACTTTATCTGGCGATATAAACCCAAATAATTTACATGTAAGCTTAAATATTAAAAAATTTTCACCCCAAAATTTTCCAGCATACTTAAAAGCAATTGACAATTCAAGTGCAAAAGCTACTTTAACGCTAAAAAACAATTTAGAGTTGCAAAGCGGTAATTTAAAGATCAGTGATATAAACTACAAAGGTTTAAAACTTAACAACCCAAGCGCTTCTTATTCTAAAGATGAGCTCTACATAAATATACCTACAATTACATACAAACAAAATATTTCGGGCAAAAGCGCAAAACTCAAGCTTAACACTAAAAATTATAATGGCAGTGTTGATTTTAGCAACATAAATGTTGCAAATTTAAATATTGAAAAACCAACAATTAATTTTAAATACAATAAAAATACACATGCATTTTTTATTGATACTTTAAGTAAAAACGGCTATTTCATAAATGCAAAAGGCACTATTGATACAAAAAACTTAGAAGAAAGCACTATAGCTGGTTTCTTTAAAACACCTTATATTGACTATAATCAAATAAAACCGTTGTTACCAAAGCATATTCAGGAATATATATATTCCGGCCAGATAAAAGCAGAAAAAGTGACATTTAAAGGCAAAATTAAAGATAAAGAAAATTTAATAGATACAGGTGAACTTGTTGCACAGAGTACCAGATTTATTGTAGAAAAAAACACCTACCCTTTTACTATAACATTTGCAAATATTCAAATTACACCAAAAGACGTAATCATTCATGGGACCGGTTATTGCGATAAAGTAAATTTAATAAGTTCAAAACTTGTAATTGCACGAAAAAAAGGCTATCCGGCAGATATGCACCTTGTACTAAATGGAGAATCTACAAAAAACACAGAAGATTTTTTGTACAAAGCAATTTTAAGCCACGAAGATGCAAAGTATATTGATTATGCAAAAGACATTAGAGGTCCATTTACCGCAATAATTGACATAAAAAACTATTACTGGCACTCATTGCCTCATTTTTACTTCAATGTAAATATTGATTCCAATTTAAGCCTGCAAGATAAAAAAATATCTCAAAAACCTATAAATTTAATAGGTAAATTTGATATACAAAGAAACAATCAAATACTTAGGGTTAGTGCGAATAATCTAAAGTTAGCCACTGACAATTCCTTTATCAATATTACTGGATATCTAGAACATTCAAATACTGTCTATTATAAAGCTACAATTAGAGCAAAAATAAATCCAGATGAAATTAGAGATATTTCATATTTGAAACCATATAAAAATTATCTGCCAACAAGCGAGGTAACAATAAAGCCCTCATCTATCTCTGGCAATTTGAAAAAAATCAATTTTGATGTCAACATTGAAGGCAAAAAACTATTTAAAGAACATGGTTTTGGTGTGGATGAGATTTCGGCAAAAGGCTATTATGAAAAAAATCTAATCAGCTTTAACCCTGTAAAACTTGACGATACATTTTCAATTAACGGTTTATACAATACAAAAGCAAAATCATTCAATGGCAATATTAACTTAAAAAATTTCAAAATTTCAACAATTAAAAATTTAGTCAAACTACCCATCGATGAAGCAATTTTAAATGGAAGCGTCAAACTCGGGCTTGAAGATAAAAAATTACAATACATTTACTCAAATAATTTAATTGTATCAGATTTGGTTTATGGTAATGATGTTGTTGTCAAATCTGCCCATGTATCTTTTAATAAAAATTATGCAACAATAGAAAATGGTAATGCACTTATCATGCAAAACCCCGTAAGTTTTACAGGTAATGTTAATTTAGAACCGCTTGTAATTAACTTAAATGCTAAAAGCCAAAAATTTATAATAAAACAAACAAAGAGCAAAACAAAAAGCTATATAGGAGATATTAAGTTTAAAATACCGAAAATATCTATTTATGCGCAAGCTGACATTGGCAAATTGATAATCGAAGATTCAAAACCACTTGTATTTAATAATGTTAATGCACACCTGGAGCTTGCAAGTAAACGCTATATTAGCCTGAAAGCACCAAATACATCCATATACATAGATATGGCTCAAAACACAATCAATGTCGATGCGACAGATTCATATATTTTTGCACACTACATTCAAAGTAAAACAAAAAAACCATCAATTACAACACTTAAGGCTACACTTAACACACCATCTACAGATGAAATAGACTTAAAAAAACTAAATGGAACTATTAAATTTGTTTCCGAAAACGGAAATATTAAAAATTTTCCAGACATTTACAAAATACTAACACTGGCTGACATAGTTGGCTTGTTAGCAGGTCAGTTTGATGCGAGAAAAGGTTTTTATTATAACAAAATGGTAGGCGTTTTCGATTTAAAAGATGGCATATTAAAAACTCAAAAACCACTAACTGTAAAAGGTACAGCAAATAACTTGTTTATAAACGCTAATGTCAATTTAACAAATTATCATGTTGATGCACTTTTTATGATAACTACATTTACTTTTCTAAATAGGTTAATTTCAAGCATACCCATTATAGGGCATATTCTTGGTGGAAAAGAAAAAAGCTTTACAGGTTTAAGCTTTAGAGTAGATGGTTATTTGGATGGAAAAATGAATCTATATCCTGTTCCCTGGGAAAGCTTAGGAAAAGGTTTTCTTGATATAATTACGCGCACCATTACTTTACCAGCATATTTGCTTGGTGTGAATGGAAATACCAACAACACTGAGAAGAAAAAATGAAGGTGCTAATTGTAGATGATGATGAACAATTGAGAATTGCATTGTTTTCTACACTCAAACATTTAGGTCATGAATGTATTTTAGCTCAAAATGCCAAAGAGGCCTTAAATATATTAAGAAAAGAATCATTTGACTTAATTTTAAGCGATCTTAAAATGCCAAAAGTAGATGGCATTGATCTTTTAAAACAGATAAAACAAAATAATATTAACACTCCTTTTGTTATAATGACAGCATTTGGAACGATCGAAACAGCGGTTTTGGCTATAAAGCTTGGCGCATTTGATTTTATAGTAAAACCTTTTAGTAAAGAAACTATAGAAAAAATTATTTCACTAACCAAAAACTACTGCAATTTAAAACCTCAAGAAGAAGTAAGCGTTGTCGACGACGAATTTGTCTTCAAAAGTAAAAAAATGCAAGAAACATTAGATTTGGTTGATAAAGTTGCAAAAACTGATGCCACGGTATTAATTAAAGGAGAAACAGGTACAGGCAAAGAAGTGATTGCTAAACTTATTCATAAATTATCTAACCGTGCAAAAGAAAAATTTATAAGCATAAACTGTGCAAGCATTCCTGCTAATCTTTTAGAATCAGAGCTGTTTGGATATGAAAAAGGCGCTTTTAGCGGTGCAATTAAATCATACAAAGGTAAATTTGAACAGGCAACTGGTGGAACACTACTTTTAGATGAGATTAGCGAAATGCCTTTTGAGCTTCAAGCAAAACTACTAAGAGTTTTGCAAGAAAAAGTGGTTGACAAACTGGGTTCCACACAAAGTGTAGTAATTGATACAAGAATTATCTGTACAACAAACAAAGATTTAATTGAGCAAGTAAAAAGTAGAACTTTTAGAGAAGATTTATTTTATAGAATTAGTGTGTTTCCTGTTTTTTTAAGCCCATTGAACGAAAGAGTAGAAGATATTCCTTTTTTGATAGATTTCTTTATAAAGAAATATGCAAAAAAATTTCAAAAAAACACACAAAACATATCACAAGAAGCATTAGAAGTATTATTAAACTATTCATGGCCAGGCAATGTAAGAGAACTTGAAAATACAATTGAGAGGGCAATTATATTGTCAAAACAAAATTTTTTAAGCAAAGAAGATATTTTTTTGCATGGAATTTGAGAACGGTTTTTGCTAGTAATTTATTGAGAATGTTTTTTGGAGGTTTTAGAATGTTTTTTAATGACACTACTATAAATTATATACAAATTGGAATGGATGTCGCTTCGTTAAGACAGAATGTAATTGCAAGCAATATAGCAAACATTGATACTCCAAATTATAAAGAAAAAATGGTAAAATTTAACGATTTTTTAAATAATGACAAGTTGCCTTTATACATTACAAACCCAAACGACATAAATCCTCAAGAAAACTTTCAGAATAGTATTATTGTAGACAAAACTGACTCTTATGGTCAAAGAAACGACAAAAATAATGTAAATCTCACATCACAAGAAGCCGCCTTAGCTAAAAATCAAATTTTATATAATGCACTTACGGCTTTTGCAAAGTATAAGTTTGGCGAATATAAAAATATAATTTCATCATCTCAAGGAGCTTAAATTATGAGCTTTTTTGGAAGTTTAGCAGTTGCTTCAAGCGGCATGCAAGCCCAAAGGTTAAGGTTAGATGTTATATCAAGCAATATTGCAAATACAAATACAATAACTACGCCTGAAGGCGGACCATACAAACGAAAAGATGTAGTTTTTGAAAGTGAAAAATTTTCAAAATATTTAGATGGTGTCAAAGTAGCTGATGTTGTACGCGACGATACGCCTCCAAAATTAGTTTATGATCCTACAAATCCACTGGCAAACTCAAAAGGCTATGTTGCATATCCTAATATTAACCCAATAGTTGAGATGGTGAATTTGCTAGATGCTACAAATTCCTATCAAGCAAATATCTCGGCTTTCAATGCGGCAAAACAAATGGCTCAAAGTATTATTAGTGTACTAAGTGTTTGATTTTTTTTAAAAAATGTTATACTATTTTGTGTAGGCGGTTTTTTATGAAAGTAGATTCGCTAATTCCAAGCAACCTAACGACACAAATAAACGATAATAATAACAAAAATGATGAGAATGCAAGTTTTGCTGATTTGTTAAAAAAATCGATTAATGATGTAAATAATCTGCAAATAGCTGCAGACACAGCTATAAAAGAAATATCCACAGGCAAGATGGATAACATTCAAGATGCTGTTATGGCAATAGAAAAAGCAGATGTATCTATGAGACTTTTGTTGGAGGTTAAAAACAAAGCAGTTCAAGCATACAATCAAATTATGAATATGCAAGTTTGAGTTTAGTGTTATTATATGGACATAAAAAAATTTCTTGAAGAAATCAAAAATTTTTATAATAGGATGTCAAAAAATCAAAAGGTGGTATTGTTTTCATCTTTTGCAGGGTTGATTTTAGCTTTGACATTAATTTTTTTGATTGGTTCACGGGTTAATTACGCTGTGTTATTTTCTAACCTAAACGATAAAGATGCTTCAAGCATAACTAATTACTTAGACCAACAAAAAATACCATACAAAATTGTTAGTGGTAACACAATTGAAGTGCCAAGAGATTCAGTTTACAAGTTAAGACTGGATTTAGCGGCAAAAGGTTTACCAAGTGGTGGAGTGGTAGGTTTTGAAATATTCGACAAACAAAATTTAAGTATGACAAGTTTCCTGGAAAATGTAGACTACACAAGAGCTCTTGAAGGCGAACTAACACGCACAATCGAGAACATATCGAGTGTAGATTCTGCTCGAGTAAACCTGGCTATACCAAAGCCTTCCGTTTTTGTAGAGAAAGAACAGCCTCCTACCGCTTCAATTGTGTTAAAATTAAACTCACAAATTAGCCACAATCAAGTGTACGCCATACAAAAGTTAGTGGCAGCAAGTGTGCCTAACCTAACACCAGACAATGTAACTATAGTAGATACAAATGGTAATTTACTTTCAAAAAAAGAAAATTCAGACGAGACAATAGCAAGCAGTGAACTTCAATATAAACAATTGATTGAAAAAGAATACGCTCATAAAATAAAAGACTTACTTTTGCCAATAGTAGGTGAAAACCAGATAGTTACAACTGTAAATGTAGATTTAGACTTAAGCAAAGTTACACAAAAAAGCATCAAGTATGATCCAAATAGTGTTGTTCGAAGTGAGCAAACAGAAGAAGAAAAAAATTGGTCACAAACTAACGGCGGTATACCCGGGGTCATATCAAATATTGGAGCAAACCAACCTGCTAACGCAGCTGCTTCAACAACAACAACCGCAACACCAACAACTGCTACTTCCCAACAAAGCCCGCTTGTTAGCGAAAAAACAAAAAACACTACTAATTATGAAATTAGTCAAACAGAAACAAACGTAGTTGAACCATTAATTAAAATTAGACGAGTAAGTGCTGCTGTAATCGTAGATGGAAATTATCAATACAATAAAAAAACTAAAAAAGAAGTATATTCACCATTGTCTTCAACACAAATGTCTGATATAAAGAAAACTGTAGAGCAGGCAATAGGCTATAATCCCCAAAGGGGAGATACAGTAAGCGTAGTAAATATGCAATTTGAAACCACAAAACCAAAGCAAATGAGTCTAGTATCAAATTTAACGCAATACTACCCATTGTTAAAGTATTTGATTAGCATAATTTTATTAATTTTATTTTATTTCTTATTTTTACGAAAATTTATTAATAATGTATTATCTCATAAAAAAGGTGAAATTTCCTATCAACAAAAAGAAGCTGCTAAAGCTTACGCACAAGGTGGCGTAGAATCAAAGATAGAGGGCAAAAGTATCAAAGACCTAGAAGAAGAAATATCTAAAGAACTAGAAAGCGAAAACGCATTGGACGAAGAAGCTTTAAAAGACAAGGTAATAGAAAAAAAATTAAAAGAAGAAGTCGAGAAAAACCCCGAGGAAGCATCTTCGGTATTAAAAGCTTACATTTCTTCAAAATGAGGTTAGTCTATGTGTGCACAGGCAGCGCAGACAATAAATTCAATCAACGATCTAACAGCTTACCAAAAAGCCGCAATTTTATCTGTTGCACTTGGCGATGAAGTATCTACAAAACTATTTAAAAATTTAAGCAAAAATGAAATTGAAGCGATTAGCAGAGAAATAGCGCTTATGAAAAAAATTAACCCAAATATATCAAAAGCTGTCGTTAGAGAATTTTATCAAATGTTGAAAGCTAAAGAATATGCAAGTACGGGCGGGTTAGAATATGCAAAAGAGTTACTAATTAAAACACTAGGGCAAGATGAAGCAAGAAAAATTATTGACAAATTAGTAAAATTATTAGAATCCAACGTCGGATTTGGATATTTAGAAAACATTGACCCAAAACAATTGGTAAAATTTATACAAAATGAACACCCACAGACTATAGCTGTTATACTATCTCACCTCGACCAATCTAAATCTGCAGAAGTGTTATCTTTGTTGCCAAAAGAAAATCAGATAGATATAGTACTCAGGATGGCTTCATTAGAAAATATATCACCCAATGTTATAAAGCGCGTTTCTGAAATGCTAGAAACCAAAATGGAAGATTTGAGTGGCAGTAATATAGAAATTGGCGGTATCAGAACCGTATCCGAAATTATAAACCGTATGGGTAGAACAGAATCAAAATCATTGGTAGATCAAATTGCTGAGAAAAATCCTGACCTTGCAAGTAAAATACGTGATATGATGTTTGTATTTGAAGATATTATAAAACTTTCCAATTCAGATATCCAGGAAATACTAAAGCATGTTGATAAAAAAGATTTGACCATAGCTCTAAAGGGTGCACCAGAAGAATTGAGTAAAAAGTTTTTCTCAAATATGTCAAACAGAGCGGCAGAAACACTAAAAGAAGAAATGGAATTCTTAGGTCCTGTAAAGGTAAAAGATGTAGAACGTGCCCAAAAATCTATTGTTGATATTGTAAGACGACTTGACGAAGAAGGTGTAATATCAATAAGTGGTGGCGGGGAGGAAATGCTTGAATGAAAAGGTTATTAATAGAAGATTTTGCTTTAGAAGAATTTAGCGAAAATGAAATACCAAAAAAAACACAAAGCGAGCAAGAAACAGTTAGAACACCACAAGAACCATCACCAAACATAGATGAAATTTACCAAAAAGCTTTTAGTGACGGATACGAAAAAGGTAAAACCGAAAACACTCAAAATTACGAGCAACAATTATTAAGCCTAAAAAGTCAGTATGAAACTATAATATCAAACTCAAAAATGGAACTTGAAAAATCAATTCAAGCAATTGACATTAATATAAACGTATTAAAAGAGAGAATCAATAACATTGAAAACGAAATTATTAACATAGCAATCGAAATTGCGCAAAAAATAATAGAAAAAGAAATCCAAAATCCTGATACAATCAAAAATTTAATTAAAAAATCTCTATCGCTAACAAAATTTGATAAAATTAAACTAAAATTAAACGCCCAACAAGCAAAATTAATAGAAAAGGAATTTGAAAATATAGAAATAATTGCTGATCCTGGTGCAGCAATTGGCACTATTATAATTGAAGAAGACTCAAATATTATAGATGCGAGTATCAATACAAAATTGGAAGAATTAAAACGTAGTCTAATCAATGAATCATAGTAAAATAAAACAGCTTTTAGAAAACAATAACTTTATAGTAAATTGTGGCAAAATTAAAGAAGTGGTTGGCTTAACAATAGTTTCAAACGGTCCAAGCGATATAAAAGTAGGCGATGTGTGCTTGATAGAAAACGAAAATGGCTATATTGAAGCAGAGGTTGTTGGTTTTAGGGATAAAAATGTCGTACTAATGCCTCTTGGTAATATGGATGGTATAAAACTTGAAAGTATCGTCCGCTCTAGGGCAAATGGCCTAAAAGTTGGTGTTGGCAAAGATATACTTGGAAGAATACTTAATGCTTTGGGTAAGCCTATTGACTCAAAAGGACAAATAATGATAGAAAAGCATCTGCCCCTATATCCAAAACCAATAGATCCAATGAAAAGAGAAATAATCAATGAGCCTATTGTAACTAAAATAAAAGCCATTGATGCACTTTTAACACTTGGAAAGGGTCAAAGAATTGGTATATTTGCAGGCAGCGGTGTTGGTAAATCTACTCTTCTTGGTATGATTGCAAAAAAAGCTAAAGCTGATGTTAATGTAATCGCGTTAATTGGAGAAAGAGGACGTGAAGTCAGAGAATTCATAGAAAACGACCTACAAGAAGAAGGTTTAAAAAAAAGTGTGGTGGTTGTCGCTACAAGCGATGAAGCCCCACTTTTGAGGCGTGAAGGCGCGTTTTTGGCAAGCGCTATTGCAAAATACTTTAGTGATCAAGGACTTGATGTAATGTTTATGATGGACTCTGTAACACGATTTGCGATGGCACAGCGTGAAATTGGCCTTGCAATAGGTGAACCACCTACTATGAAAGGCTACACTCCAAGCGTATTTTCTCTTTTGCCAAGACTTATGGAAATACCGGGAAAATTCCAAAAAGGCAGCATTACTGCAATATATACAGTGTTGGTTGATGGTGATGATTTTAATGAGCCCATAGCAGATTCTGCACGTTCCATTTTGGACGGGCATATTGTACTATCAAGAAGAATAGCCGAAAAAAACCACTACCCAGCCATAGATATTCTTAAAAGCGTCTCCAGACTGATGCCTTCAGTGGTTAACAGTGAACACAAATTTTTAGCAAATAAACTAAGAAAGTATCTGTCCATTTTTGAACAAGCAGAAGATTTAATAAACATTGGTGCATATTCTATGGGTTCAAATCCGGATATTGATGCAAGTTTAAAAGTGATTAACAAAATAAATGATTTTCTGGTTCAAGGCGTAAATGATTCGTATGAATTCTCTCAAACTATTGACTCCTTAAATAAGGCTATTGAGTAACTTATGTTTGCCTTTAAACTCGAAAAAATTAAAAATTTAAAAGAAAACTTAATGAATATAGAAATAATTAAACTCAACAACATAAATAATCAAATAAAGCAAAAAACGCTTCTTATCTCTGAATTGAATAATCAAATAAAAAGTTTATATAAACGATTTGATGACCATATCAAAACTAATATAGATTTTAATGTCTTAAAGTATATAGCTGATGGAGTTTTAGCATTGGAATATGAAATTAAGACTACGCAAAAAGATTTAGAAGAACTAAAAGCAAAAAAAGAGTCACAAATAAAAATAATAAAAAATATTCACAAGGAAATTAAAAAATTTGAAAAATTAAAAGAACACTATAAAGAGAGGTATATATATGAAGAAAAGCTCAAAGAACAAAATTTTATTAATGATATTAGCTCTATTTTTTATACCAGGAATAAATAAATCCTACGGACAAAACTTAAGTGATATAAACCAAAAAATCAATGAACTAAAAGCATTAGAAAAGATTATTGATGAAAAAAGTGCGCAACTAAAATCACAACAGCAAGATATAATAAATCAAAGAAAACATTTAGAACAAAATCAAAACGCTCTAAAAAATCAGCTGCAAAACCTTAATAACCAGATAGCACAAGCAAAAAAAGAGTTAGAAGATTTGCAAAAAAATATAGTCAGTCAAAAAATTCAAAAGTTAGCAATAATATATGCTCAAGCAAAACCTTCAGCAGCAGCTCAGGAATTATCAAACATGGACCCACAAATAGCAGCAGAAATTTTAACATACATGCAATCACGACAAGCAGGCGCAATAATTTCAAAAATGGATCCTAAAACAGCAGCAAATATATTTAGCTTATACCTGAAATCAAAACATCAATAAGAGTTTTTTCTAAATTGGAAAATACTTGCCAACCCTATTAAAAGTATAAAAATAAGCAATGCACTAAAGGAATGCCACCCAAATTGTTTGTATACAAAACCTGGAGCATAGGAACCAATAACACCTCCACTATAATATGAAGCTATATATATACCATTTACTATACCTTTTTTATCCTTTGCTAATTTATTTAAAAAGCCACTTGCCACAGAGTGTATCAAAAACATACCGCCGCAAAAAATAAACATACCGCCAAAAATAATGTAGATATTTGGTATATTTAAAATCAAGATAGCGCTGATATACACAAAAAAACCAAATATCATGGCTTTAATCTGGTTGCCAAAAATTTTAACAAACTTTGTAGCCAAAAAAGACACAAATATACCCATTAAGTAACCGCTATAGGCAAGTCCTATTGTAATCTCGGAGCTACTTTTATCTATACTTTCAATTCTAAATGGCAAAAAGTTTGTCAAAGCAGCAAAAACAAAAAACATACAAAAAACCGCCATATAAACAAAAAAGTAAAGTTTATTTTTTACTACAGATAAATAACCCTTAAAAAGACTTTCATGCTTTACCACATCAGAAACTACTAAATTTTTTATATCTTCAACAAGATATAAAGCTAATAATGCGCCAATAATAAAACTAAGTGTAACAAAATAAAAACTAAACCTCCATGACAAATAATAAGCAATAATACCGGATATTAACCTACCTGAAAAACCACCCATAATGGTTACCGCAATGTAGTATGACATGTATAGCGCTACCTTGTCAGTTTCCACACTTAAAGATATATAAGTCATATTTGATGTAAGCACGGCAGATATTAAAAAACCTTCAATCAATCTCAAAAAAATTATCAAATATATGCTCTGTGAAATTGATATAAAAAGGTTTACAAAAACAAGAATAATCAAAGATATTAAAATTAATCTTTTTGGTGTAAAAAAAGATAAAATATAACCATATACAATCGGAATGATCGCCAAAGGAAGTAGAGCCACACTTATAATTAAAGATACAGTATTCATGTTGCAATCAAAATATCTGCTGATTTCTGGCAAAAGTGGCTGTGGCACATATATTGCGCCAATTGTAATAATGGTTATGTACATCAAAACAAAAAAAGCTTTGGAACTCATATTTTTATCATAAGCAAATACCGTATTTAATCAAGTTTTAAATTACAATTTCATATTTATTTAATTTTATAATGTACTGTTGAATTTAACAATTAAATTATATATAATATAATTGCTATGTTTAATTAGGAGGATTAATATGAACAATACTGAAGAATTCAAATTAAAAGAAACAGGAAAACTACTTAATACTTTGCGTTCTATTCAAGATAATCTTGGTTACATACCACAAAAATCAATTAATGAATTATGTAAATCCTTTAACTTATCTTATGCAGAGTTGTATGGTTTTATAACATTTTATAAAGATTTTCGCCTGGAACCAAAAACATACAAACATCATATACGGGTTTGCCAGGCAGAGAGTTGTCAGGCAAAAAATGTTAAAGATATTGTTGATTACATAAAAACTACATTAAATTTAAATATAGGCGATCACAATGAAGATTTCTTTTTAGATAGTGTTTATTGTCTTGGAAATTGTCCACGTTCACCTTCTGTTATGATTGATGGTATAGTATATGGTGATATGAATAAGGAAAAGTTTGATAATATATTGACACAATTAAAGAGGAATATATGAATATTTATATATCTTTAGATACTTGCGCTCAGTCCGTTGGTTCGTTTGAAATTTTTGAAAAATTAAAAGGTATAAATAACCCGACATTCACTCTCAACAAACGTTCAACACGTGCATTAATGTGGCTTGAACCACTTTTGGAAATTGAGCAGGATAATAAACAAATTGCAATCTCAAATGTAGAAAATATTGATATTGAAAATATTTTAAAAAATCCACTTAATTCAAAAAATCTTATAGATAATATAGACAATCAACCTTATCTAAAAAATCAACATAGAGTAATATTTAAAAATTTAGGCAAAAACGACCCAACAAGTATCGAAGATTATAAAAAACTTGGAGGGTTTAGGGCTTTAGAAACAGTTTTAAAAATGGAGCCAAAAGATGTTATCGAAAAAATAAAGATTGCGGATATTAGAGGCAGAGGGGGTGCATTTTTTCCTGCCTATATAAAATGGCAAACAGTGTTAAACGTACAATCCGATATAAAATATGTTATATGCAATGCTGATGAAGGTGATTCTGGTTCTTTTGCAGATAGACTAATTATGGAAAACGATCCATTTAGTTTAATTGAAGCTATGATAATAGCTGGAATAACAGTTAATGCAAAAGAAGGTATTGTATATTTAAGGTCAGAATATCCTAATGCAAAAAAAGTTCTTCAAAAAGCTATTGATATTGCTTATCAAAATAATTACCTGGGTAAAAACGACAGTTACGAATTTGATTTATATATTGTAACTGGCGGTGGCGCCTATGTTTGTGGAGAAGAAACAGCTCTGATTGAGAGTCTTGAAAATAAAAGAGGCCTCGTACGCCCTCGTCCACCACTACCAGCTATAAGCGGTCTTTTTAATAAACCCACACTGATTAACAATGTATTAAGCTTTATTGATATTGTAAGGTTATTTGAAGGTTCAAGAGATACTCATACCACGCCACTTCAATTAAGCGGCGCAGTAAAAAGGAGCGGTTTGTTTGAGGTTGCAAATGATATAACCATAGAAGAATTAATAAGCAAATTCGCAGATACACCCATAGATGATATTAAAGCTGTTCAAATTGGTGGTCCACTTGGGGCATTTGTACCCAAAGAAAAATTTTATTTAAAATTAAACAATGATGAGTTAAGCAAAGAAGGCTTTATATTAGGTCATGCAAGCGTAGTAGCGTTTAATAAAAACACAAACATGAAAGATATATTGCTCAATTTAATCGATTTTTATATCCATGAGTCATGTGGAAAATGTACACCTTGCAGAATTGGTCAGGTAAGATTAAAAGAAATTCTAACCGACTTACACCTAAACACGCAATCAAACTTAATTCTTCTGTATGATTTACTGGATACGCTAAAAGAGGCATCTTTATGCGGACTTGGGGGATTAACACATTTAAGTGTGCTAAGCAGTCTAAAATATTTTGGCAATGATTTTGGTATAGGAGATATACAATGAATGAAATAAACTTAGTTATAGATAGCAAAAAAGTTAAAGCTTTTGAAGGTCAAACAATACTGGAAGCAGCCAGAAATGCCGGTATAAAAATTCCGACACTTTGTGCTTTTGAGCATTTAAAACCTTACGGCTCATGCAGATTATGTATTGTTGAGATAGAAGGCAAAAAAGGATTTTCTGCAAGCTGTACAACATTGGCCCAAGATGGCATGGTTGTTTGTACTCAATCAGAAAAAATTAACAAAATAAGAAGAAATATTTTAGAACTTTATTTAAGCGAACACAACTTTGATTGCACAACCTGCCCAAATAATTTAAGATGCGAGCTTCAAGAAGCTGCAAGTCTAGTTGGCATAAGAGATGTAAGATTTAATACAAAAACACATATAAAAAGCTACAAAGATAGTTCAAATCCTTATTTTGAGTTTGACTCATCAAAATGCATAATGTGTGCAAGGTGCGTGAGGGCTTGCGATGAAATTCAAGGAAATTTCGCTCTAACAATACTATCAAGAGGATATGATTCGCATATTAAACCAGGTATTAACGATTTTATTAATTCAGAGTGCGTATCGTGTGGCGCATGCGTAAAGGCTTGTCCAACGGGTGCTTTAATTGAAAAAAATGTTGTCCAAAATGGCTCTGGTTATAATTTTACAAAAACTACATGCGGTTTTTGTGGTGTTGGCTGTCATGTAATTGTTGAATCAAAAGCAAATACAATAGTGAATATCGTTGGAGACGATAAAGGTCCAAATGAAGGCCATTTGTGCGTAAAGGGGCGATTTGCATGGGAATTTGTAAATTCAAGTGAACGCATAAAAAAACCACTTATAAGAGAAAAAATTGCTGATGATTTCAAAGAAACTACACTAGAAGAAGCGCTTGATTTTGTTGCATGGAAGTTTAAGAATATTAAAGAAAAATACTCAAAATATGCACTTGCTGCCCTTGCCTCTTCAAGATGCACAAACGAAGAAGTTTTTTTGGTTCAAAAATTAGCCAGATGCGCATTTGAAAACAACAATATTGATAATTGTGCCAGAGTATGCCATATGCCAACCGGTTTTGCGCTTGGCTTAGCATTTGGAACCGGTGCTGGCACAGCAGATATTGAATCTCTAAAAAAAGCCGAATGCATAATGGTGGTAGGCTCAAATACAACACATGCACACCCTGTGGTTGGCTCATTAATTAGACAACTTGCAATATCAGGTAAAAAACTCATAGTTATTGATCCAAGAGGAATAGATTTAGCAAAACAACCTCATATAAAAGCTCTCCACCTGCAACCATACCCAGGTACAAATGTTGCTTTATTAAATTCAATAGCTCATGTAATTGTGAAAGAAAATCTGGATGATAAAGATTTCATAGAAAACAAATGCGATATAGATTCTTTCAAATTATGGCTGGATTTCATATCAAGTGACGAATACAATCCAACTAATGTATCAAAAATAGCAGGTGTAGATAGCCATTTAATTGAAAAAGCAGCCAGAGAATTTGCCACTTCAAAAAAAGCTACAATTGTTTACGGTCTTGGAGTAACTGAACATACATTTGGCTCAAGCGGTGTTTTTTGTTTAACTAACCTTGCAATGTTGTGTGGCTTTATAGGAAAAGAAGGCTGTGGTGTTTCGCCTTTAAGAGGCCAAAATAATGTTCAAGGCGCTTCTGATATGGGTGCTTTTCCAAATGTATTTACCTTTTATAGGCATATAAGCGACGAACAAACACGCAAAACATTTGAATCTGTATGGAAAAAGATACTTGATACAAACGTTGGTTTTACTATACCTCAAATGTTTAAAGCAGCAATTGATGGTAGACTTAAAGGTATGTATATTGTAGGAGAAGATGTCTTCCAAACTGACCCAAACACTTACCATATCAAAGAGGCATTGAGTTCTTTAGAATTTCTTGTAGTGCAAGAATTATTTTTAAGCCCAACTACACAATTTGCCCATGTGGTGTTGCCAGGTTCATCTTATTTAGAAAAAAATGGCACATTCACAAACTGGGAAAGACGGGTCTCAAAAGTTAACAAAGTTATAGAACCACTAAGCGGCATTGATGAGTATAAAATCATCACTGAGCTTTCAAAAAAACTTGGCTATCCTATGGATTACAATAGCGAAGAAGAAATATTCAACGAAATTGCTCTACTTAGTCCACAATTTAGTACTTTAACTTATGAGAAACTACAAAATTACGGCTCGCTATTGTGGCCAGTTGATAGTAAAAATCAAACAGGCACACGTATACTTCACACAGACGAGTTTTTAAACAAAAAAGGCAAATTTTTTATAACCAATTACGTAGCAAACCAATTGCTAAACGATACCTACCCTTACATATTGACAACCGGCAGGAACCTATTCCATTACAATTCAAGCAACCAAACACGCAAAACTAAAAATGTTGCTTTTTATGATTCTGATTACCTTGAAATTAACGAAAAAGACGCTGTTAAGCTAAATATATCAAATAATGATCTGGTTGAAGTCAAAAGCGAAAGCGCAAAAATCACATTAAAAGCAAAAGTTACAGATAAAATAAAGCCTGGTGTTTTGTTTACAACATTCCATTTTACAGATCCAAAGACAAATGCCTTATTGTCACAAAATACGGATTGGGCTACAGATACACCAGAATATAAATTTATGCTTGTAAATATTAAAAAAGCAGATAAAGAAACCTACGAGATAAATCAAACTAAAAATCCAGACATTTTGGAACAATACATAAAGGTTTTTAATTTTTTTGAAAAATACCCACAAGAAACAAGAACACAGCTAATAGTAAATCACATAAAGAAAAATTGGGACACAGATAAAATTAATACATTGAAAACAATTGAACCAATTGATTATCAACTAAAACAGGTAATAGAAAGAGTTTAAAAATCATTAATAGGAGGAATTTAATGAGTGAGATTCTAATATCCAAAGAAGGTAAAATCGGTTTTATCACACTTAATAGGCCTGAAAACTGGAATACTTTTAATGTAGCTTTTGCAAGACAATTAAATGATGCACTTGTAAACTTTGATAATGATGAAAATGTGGCTGTTGTAATTATCAAAGCAAATGGAAAAAATTTTTCCGTAGGTATTGAGCTTGAAGAATTTAGAAAGGGAAGATCACATAAAGAATATAGGGAATTCATAAAACTAATGGATGAGCATAATCATACAATTGCAAATATGAAAAAACCAGTAATTGCTCAGGTTCATGGTTATGCGCTTGCAAATGGCGCAGGACTTGTTTTTGCGTGTGACTTAGCTGTTGCTGCAAAAAGTGCAAAATTTGGCACAACAGCCATAAACGTGGGTTTGATTTGCCTTGGTCCTGCTGTACCATTAACAAGACTTGTTGGTAGAAAAAGAGCCCTTGAAATGGTTTTAACCGGTGAAATTATATCAGCCCAGCAGGCACTTGAGTTTGGGCTTATAAATCGTGTTGTAGATGATGAAAAATTAGAAGAAGCAACACTTGAGCTTGCAAATACACTTGCCAGCAAAAGCCCACTCGCGTTAGAAATTGGCAAAACCGGTATATACAAAATGAGTGATCTTGAGTACCACAAAGCAGCAGACTATATGAGCGAGCTATTTGCAAGTTTGGCTGCTACAGAAGATGCCGTTGAAGGTGTTAATGCATTTATTGAAAAAAGACAGCCTAATTTTAAGAAAAGATAACCTTTATAGTTTTAGATTTTTTGAGTTGACAACTAAAGAATTTTTTTTATACTAGTAATTGCGTGCCGAGATAGCTCAGTCGGTAGAGCAAGGGACTGAAAATCCCTGTGTCCGTGGTTCGATTCCACGTCTCGGCACCATTATTTTCCTTTAAAAATCCTATTTAAAAAGCAATTATTTAACAAAACATATAAAGATAAAATACAAAGTTTTTTAAATACTTTTAATCATTTTTAATCTTTTTTAGTATTCTGTTGCACCATATTTGCACCACGAGTTTCATGCTTACCC
>NZ_JBMFGQ010000031.1:0-7066 GCF_049977265.1 Desulfurella sp.
TAGAAGCAAGCGCCAAAGCTTATCTAGATGCTATTAATAAAGCACTGATGTATATTACTTAAAAAGGAATAATTAAAAAAAATTCAATTGCAAAATTTAGTTAAAATTCAAGGAAGGTATTGTATGTCAAGATTTTTTGAAAAAATAAAAAGTATTGTAGAAATGAAACGTGAAGAATTTAACCTTTTTTTACAACAATATAAAAATATAAATATCGGAGAAATAAAAATATCACAAATAATAAATGGAATGAGAGGCTTAATGGTACTTTTTACAGATTTATCTTCTGTAGACCCTGAAAAAGGTATAATATGGCGAGGATACACTGTAGACGAAGTTCTCCAAAAACTTCCAAAACCTTCTTTATCAAAAATGCCTTATGTTGAAGCTCAATTTTATCTTTTAATTACCGGAGATATACCTTCAGAAACAGAAGTTAGAGAAATAATTGATATATTTAATGAAAGAAGAAAATTACCAGATTATGTATACACTATTTTAAAAACTATGCCGAAAGAGACAGATCCTAACATAATGCTTTCGGTTGCTATAAATTCAATGCAACATGAATCTATTTTTACAAAAGCATACCAAAAAGGTAAAGTGACAAAATACAATGCTTGGGAATATATGCTAGAAGATGTATTAAATTTACTCCCTAAAATATCTATTATTTCAGCTTTTATTTATAGACTTAAATATAAAAACAATATGTTTATCAAAGAGGATGATTCTTTAGATCTGGGGGGAAATTTTGCCTATATGATGGGAATAAATAGGCCTTACGATGAGTTTCTAAGACTTTATATGATATTATTATCAGATCATGAAAATGGAAATGTTTCTGCTCATACCACTCATTTAGTTGCTTCAGCTTTGGCGGATGCTTATTGCTCAATTTCTGCAGGTATAAACGGTTTGTCTGGACCTTTGCATGGGGGTGCAATAAAAGAATCTTTTAATTGGTTTATGAATCTATACCAACAAAAAAAGAATCAATTAACAAAGGAGATATTAGAACAAATCTGTGTAGATATGTTAAATAAAGGTTTAGTAATTCCTGGATACGGTCATGCAGTGCTTAGAAATAAAGATCCTAGATTTCTAGCACAAATGAAATTTGGAGAAGAATATTTAAAAGATGACGAACTTTTTCAAATAGCCTGTTTTGCATTTGATACAATACCTTATATTTTAAAAAAACACACAAAAATAAATAATCCATGGCCAAATGTAGATAATATTTCAGGAATTATTCATTCTCATTATGGTATGGATAAAGATTTTTTTACAGTTTTGTTCAGTAATTCTATAGTAATTGGATCTTTAGCAAATATTTTTTGGGATAGAGCTTTAAGCCTACCCATTGAAAGACCAAAATCAGTTACAATTAGTCAATTATTAGAATTAGTCAAAACTCATATTTAAAGTTTTTGTACTGGTTGATATTAATAAAAAAGCTTTTAATAAAATCTTGACAAACTCCATATTATGATCTAACATAAATAAAAGATAGAAAATTAACATATTCTAAATTTGATTTTGGAGTTAGAAAAGTGCTTTTTGACAAAAGTGAATTAGAAACTATTGTCGATGCGTTGGGTGTAGGAATATATTTAGCGGATAGCAAAGGTGTGACATTGTGGGTCAATAAAGTATTTGAAGATATTTCCTTAATAAAAAAAGAGGAGGTTGTTGGGAAAACGTTAAGGGAGTTAGTTGATGCTAAATTTTTTTCTAATTCTGCTACTTTGTCAGTAATTTCAAACAAAAAACCAACAATAGTTTCTTTTAATACAAAAACAGGTAAAAAACTTTTATCTCAAGGCAAGCCAGTTTTTGATAATAGAGGAAATTTAAAATATGTGGTGAATACTATTTATGATATTTCAAATATATTTTTGACACCTGAAGAAGAAAACATAAATAAGAATTTAGCTTCAGATTATAATATTGTTGCTCAAAGTGAAAAAATGTTAAAAATAGTCAATATAGCTGTTAAAGCATCTAATGTAGATTTACCCGTCCTGATTTGTGGAGAAACTGGTGTAGGTAAAGAATTAGTTGCAAAATTAATTCATTATGCTGGATCAAGGAAAAATTTTCCTTTTGTAGCAGTAAATTGCGCAGCTATACCTGAATCTTTGTTAGAATCAGAATTGTTTGGTTATGAACCAGGTAGTTTTACAGGATCTAATAAAAAAGGGAAAAAAGGAATTTTTGAAATTGCAAATAATGGAACGGTTTTTTTAGATGAAATCGCTGATATGCCAATGTTTTCTCAAGCAAAACTACTACGATTTTTGGAAGATAATCAATTTTTAAAATTAGGTTCAACAAAACCTACAAAAGTTGATGTTAGAATTATAGCAGCAACAAATGTAGATATTAAAAAAGCTATTCAAGAGAGTCGTTTTAGAAAAGATCTTTATTATAGACTTAGTACAATTTATATAAATATACCGCCACTTAGAGAAAGATTGGAAGATGTGAATATATTGACAAAATTTTTTTTAAATAATCTTAACGAAACATACAAAACAAGAAAAGTTATAATACCCGATGTAATTAATGCAATTAAAACACAAAATTTAGATGGAAATGTCAGAGAATTAAAAAGTATTATCGAAAAACTTTACTTTTATTCTAAAAATGACACTATAACAATCGAGGATTATTATGAAAATAACGCAGTTAAAAATGAGTTAAGTAGTGATAAAAAAA
Organism: Desulfurella sp.; assembly: GCF_049977265.1. Lineage (GTDB taxonomy): Bacteria > Campylobacterota_A > Desulfurellia > Desulfurellales > Desulfurellaceae > Desulfurella. Next base: position 2,725 of record NZ_JBMFGQ010000031.1, read on the forward strand.
GTTTAAAAGATAATATTGAAGCTTATGAAAAAAGTATATTGCAAGAATATTTTGAACTATACAAAAGTACCAGAAAATTAGCTAAAGCTTTAAAAATCAGTCAATCCAGTGCTTTCAAAAAGCTGAAAAAATATGGTCTATTATGATTACTTTTGTAATCACATGATTTTAAAACTAATCATACTTAAATTTTTCTATTAACATAAAGTTAACTAAACAAATATATTAATTTATCGAATAGTATATTAACTTTTAAAAGCTTATGAATATTTCATTTTACAATATAATAATTTATAAATATTAATAATTAACAGTTAAAAACATTAAGCTAATAACAATTTATTATAAATATCTAATAATCTACTTTAAAAAATAATGACATATTTAAGTTTAGAACAGTTTTTGCTTATATTAGTTAATAGAGAGAAAATGAAAAGGAGGTAAAAATGCTTATTTCAAAGGTAGGATTACGTGAAGAAGTAGTTGAGTTCGCAAATACTGTAAAAGATTTTTGTGAACGGGAATTTAAAGACACATTGGAATGGGACCAACAAGAATATATGCCCCCTGAGCTATGGAAAAAGATGGGTGACATTGGTCTTACAGGGATGATGTTAGATAGTGACCTGGGTGGATTGGGTGATGATCTATTAACAAGCGTTGTAATACATGAAGAAATGTCTGTATATTCACCTGCAATTGCTATGACATTAGGTGCTCATGCTATACTTGCCGGTAATGTTATTAATAGAGCTGGCAACAAACAACAAAAAGAAAAATATATTCCACCTATAGCTGCCGGAGATAAAGTAGCTGCAATATGCATAACTGAGCCAGAAATAGGCTCAGATGCTGCACATCCTAGAACAAGAGCTATTAAAAAAGGTGATAGATATATATTGCGAGGAAGCAAAATTTTTATAACTAATGGCCCTGTTGCAGATATTTTTGTAGTTTATGCACGCACATCTGATGATCCTAAGCGAGGCGTTTCTGCTTTTATAGTAGAAAAGAATTTTGGAAATATTTCTATAGAAAAAATGCATAAGATGGGAATGAGAGCTTCTCCTACAGGTTTCGTAACTTTTAATGATACGGAAGTACCAGAAGAAAATTTATTAAGAGAGGAGGGAGAAGGACTCCATATAATGATGGAAGGCTTAGATGTAGAAAGGATTGGTTTATCTGGAAGCAATTTGGGCATGATTAAAGGTTCTTTGGATATTGCATCAAATTACGCTAAAGAAAGAATTCAATTTAATCAGCCAATAATAAACTATCAATTGATTCAAGAAAAGTTGGGTTACATGCTTTCACAATTGGAGTTGAATAGACTTTATCTATACCAACTGGCTGAAGTATGGAGAAAAAATCCTGGTTCGAGAAAATTAAGAGCAGCGACTGCATTGGTTAAAATGACATCAGCTCAAGCCGCAGTAAAGTCAGCAGAGGAAGCTATACAAATTCTTGGTGGTTATGGTTATACAACTGATTATCGTGTTCAGATGTATTGGAGAGATGCGAAACTTTATGATATTGGTGCAGGAACAACAGAAATGATGAAAATTTTACTTTCAAGACGCATAGAAGATGGTTTTAGCGATTTATAAATTTTTTAAAGGAGGTTTTTAGTTATGACAGGTATTGTAGGGTATGGATGTTATGTTCCAAAGCGTAGGATTAAGGTAGAAGAAATAGCTGCCCAATGGGGTGACGATGCCGAATCTTTGAAAAGTGGTTTATTGGTAAGAGAAAAAACGGTTCCTGCAAAAGATGAAGATTCTGTAACGATAGCGTACGAAGCTGCCAGAAATGCTTTAAAAAGAGCAGAAATTGATCCACAAGAAATAGGAGCTGTATATATTGGCTCGGAATCAAAACCATATGCAGTTAAACCTTCAGCAACTATTGTAGCAGATGCATTAGGTATAACTCCAGCTGTTCATGTGGCTGATTATGAGTTTGCATGCAAAGCTGGCAGTGAAACAGTATTTGTAGTATATGGACTAGCAAAATCTGGGGAAATTAAATATGGTCTTGGTATAGGCTCAGATACTTCTCAGGGTGCTCCAAAAGATCCGTTGGAATACACAGCGGCTGCAGGTGGAGCGGCATTCATAATGGGGAATGATAATGTTTTAGCAGAGGTTATTGCCACATATTCATATACAACAGATACACCAGACTTTTGGAGAAGAGATGGTCAATCATACCCAACCCATACAGGTCCATTTACAGGAACTCCAGCATACTTCAATCATACTTTAAATTCTGCTAGGGGAGTTATGGAAAAAGCAAAAATGACACCAAAGGATATTACATATTGCGTTTTCCATCAGCCAAATGGAGCTTTTCCTTTAAGAGCATCAAAGATGCTAGGGTTTACAAAAGAGCAATTTGAACCAGGATGGGTTGCTCCTTATATTGGCAATACATATTCAGGCTGTTCACTGTTAGGCTTAGCTTCTGTATTAGATATTGCCAAAGCTAACGATATAATTCTTGTGACTTCATTTGGCTCTGGAGCAGGAAGCGATTCTTTTATATTTAAGGTAACAGAAAGGCTAGAAAAAGTCCGAAACAATGCGCCACTATTAAAGTATTATGCTGATAGAAAACAGTATATTAATTATGCAAACTATGCTTTTTTACGGGGCAAAATTAAAATGAGGGAGGACTAATAATGAGAGAAGTAGCAGTTGTTGGTATAGGAATGACAAACTTCGGATATTTGTGGGAAAAATCATGGAGAGATTTGGCTGTTGAAGCAAGTTTAGAAGCAATAAAAAGCTCGGGAGTTGATAAAATAGATTCAATCTATTTAGGAAATTTTAGCGGCGGTACTTTTGTAGAACAAGAGCATATGGCTGCAATTTTAGCTGATTATTTAGGATTTTTACATATACCATCTACTAGGATAGAAAATGCTTGTGCTTCAGGAGGAGTAGCTATTAGACATGCTTATATGGAAGTAGCATCAGGAATGTCTGATGTAGTGCTTGTCACGGGTGTTGAAAAAATGACCGATGTTGTAACTTCTCAGGGTGTTTATTCATTATCTATGGCTGCTGATAGAGAGTATGAGGGTTATCAAGGCGTTACTTTTCCTGGCTTATTTGCATTGGTAGCAAAAAAATACATGCATGATTTTAATGCTACAAGAAAACAACTTGCAGCAGTAGCGGTAAAAAATCATAAAAACGCTTCAAAAAATCCAAAAGCACAATTTCACAACATAATCACAATTGATGATGTTTTGAATGCTTCAATAATAGCAGATCCTCTTGGATTGTATGATTGTTCTCCAATGACTGATGGAGCAGCAAGTGTCATTTTAATGCCGTTAGACAAAGCAAAAAAATTGTCAAATGCTGCTAAACCCATTAAAATTTCTGGTATAGCCCAGGCAACTGATACAATTGCTTTAGCTCAAAGGGATGATTTTGTTACATTTCAAGCTACAATAGAAGCTGCAAAAAAAGCTTATCAAATGGCTGGTAAATCACCTAATGATATAAACGTTGCTGAGGTACATGACTGTTTTACTATAGCTGAAATATGTGCAATAGAAGACTTAGGATTTTTTGAAAAAGGTAAAGGTGCAAAAGCTACAGAAGACGGTCTAACAGAGATTGGTGGGAAAATTCCTGTAAATCCAAGCGGTGGTCTAAAGGGAAAAGGACATCCTGTAGGCGCAACAGGTGTTGCACAAATTGTGAATCTTGTAGAACAATTAAGAGGTCAAGGTAAAGATCTCCAGGTTAATAACGCTAAAGTAGGATTAGCCCATAACTTAGGTGGTTCTGGTGCCACCGTTACAGTTACAATTTTGGAGGTGATTTAATGTTAACTATACCGAGAAATTGGAGAGAAAAGCCACAAAGATACATGTTAAAAGGTGGTAAGTGTAAAGATTGTGGTTACACAATGTATCCTGCCAGAAAAATATGTCCAAAATGCCACTCGGAAAATATTGAAATTATTGATCTTCCAAGAGAAGGTAAAATACTTACTTATACAATAATTTATTCTGCTCCAGAAGGCTTTGAGGATTTTACACCATATTCAGTAGCTATAGTGGAGCTTACAAATGGTGCTAGATTAATGCTACAAATTGTTGATAGTGATTTTAATAATATAGAGATTGGCAAAAAAGTAAGTGTGGTATTTAGGAGATTATTTGTTGAAGGTAAAGCTGGAATTATAATTTATGGTCCAAAAGCTATAGTTGAAGATTAAGGTTGAGGGGTTTCCCCCTTACCTTTTTAGAGGTTAAAATGAGTAAAGTACTTATTGAGAAAGAAGGTAATGTAGCGATTGTATATATGAATAATTTAGATAA
>NZ_JBMFGQ010000031.1:7166-17500 GCF_049977265.1 Desulfurella sp.
TACTTATTGAGAAAGAAGGTAATGTAGCGATTGTATATATGAATAATTTAGATAAGAAAAATGCGTTAGATGAATCTTTATCATCTGAATTACTTGAAAGTATCAAAAAATTATCAGAAGACGAATCTATATATGTAGTTGTATTAACATCAACAGGAGATGTTTTTTGTGCTGGTGGCGATATTACAGAATTTGCAGACGGTGTTGAATTAACAGCATTAGAACATTACTCAAAGAAAAATATCAATGTAGATGTTTTAAAAATAGTGGATATACTAAAAAAACCTTTAATTACAGCAGTATCTGGGTATGCGTTAGGAGGTGGTTTTGGTTTAGTTGCAAATGCTCATATAGTTGTTTCGCATCCTGACACGCGTTTTGGTTTAACCGAAATTAATTTAGGCATACTGCCTTATGTGATATTTCCATATGTTAAGAGAGCAGTTGGCGAAAGAGAGGCTATATTACTGACTCTTATGGGCAAAACTATTAGTTCTCAAGAAGCTCATAGAATTGGTTTAGTTCATTTCATTGATGAAAATCCTTTAAAAAAAGCGAAAGAAATTGCGAGCCAGATTGCTCAAAAAAGCCCTTTAATTTTAAAACTACTAATGGATATGATAAATGTTTCTCACAACCCCTCCTCTTGTGAAAGTGAGTATTTATCTTTGTTAAGAATAGTTAACTTTTCTGCACAAGATTTAAAAATAGGCATTGAGTCATTTTTAAATAAACAAAAACCTCAGTGGAAAAATAAATGAGGAGGTAGGATGATAAATATTGGTGTATGTATAAAGGCAGTGCCAGACTATGAAATCCCGGCTGAAAAATTTTATTTACAAGGCAACAGAATGTCAGGTGATTATAAATATGTTTTAGGATTGTACGATGAACATGCACTTGAGGTTGGGCTTCAACTAAGATCAAAATTAGAAAGTAAACTTTATGCAATTAGCTATACTAAAAAAGAATACGTATCAACCTTAAAAAAAGCTCTTTCAATGGGTGCAGACGAGCTTATAATAATTGAGTCTAGCAACGATGATCCATTTCAGACGGCTTACAACCTAGCCAATATAATTGAAAAATATAATATTGAAATAGTCATTCTTGGAAGAGTATCGTCGGATTTAGAAAGAGAAATGGTTCCACCTTTAGTGTCAGGAATACTTAATCGTATTTACTTACCTTATATCGTATCAATTTCATCTGAGTCTAATGGTAAATCTTTTTTATGTGTTCAACAATTGGATAATAAGAATTTACATTTGCTTATAAAAGAAAAATTTGTGGCTTCAATAACTGATGCCCCATGTAATTTACCAAGAATTCCTAACTTAAAAGAAATTATGAAAAGTAAAACAAAACCATTAATAACAGAAGAAGAAATTAATTTCGAAAAATTTAATTGGGCGCAGGAATTGTCTGCAAAGATCCCAAAATATGAGTATATTAACGAAACACTGCCTAACGATGATCTATCTTTTACAGCTAAACTACTATTAGAAAATCTAAAGAAGGAGCATTGCTTATGATTATAAAAAATGTGTTAATAATAAGTGATGATGACAAAGATAGGTTAGGTGAGTTAAATTTTGTTGCAAAAAAATTTAGTGATAACATTGATGCTATAGTTTTTACAAACAAAAAAGAATTAGAAATAGATGTAAAAAAAGCATATGGAATCAATAATATACCGCCGAATTCAATTGAAACCATTTTGCCACTTGCATCAAGATATGATGTTATTTTAACGAATGGTACAGTAGGTGCTCATATTGGAGGAATTTTAACACTAAAACTTAGTGCATCATGTGTTTTTGGTGTTAGTGAAATTAAATATGATGAGTTTATTTTTTCACATAGTGCTTATGGCGATAAAGCTGTTATTGATTACAAACCGGAGCATCTTCCATTGGTTTTAATTTTAAAAGAAAAATATTTCGAACAACTAACAACAAACCAATTGATGGAAATTGAGTGGTTAGAATGCAAAAAAGACAATATAGAAATTGTCAAAGAAGAAAAGATAGAAAAAGAAGTTGAATTAGATAAAGCAAAGATTGTAATAGGTGGAGGAAGAGGTATAGGCTCAAAAGAAGGTTTTGCTATTCTAGAAAGAATAGCAAAATTATTTGGAGGTGTAGTAGGAGCATCAAGGGCAGCAGTTGATAATGGTTGGATATCTCACCAATATCAAATTGGTCAATCAGGTGCTATGTTATCAGCAAGCTTATATTTTGCTTTTGGCATAAGTGGAGCTACTCAACATTTATCGGGCATAAAAAATGTAAAATGTGTAGTTGCTATAAATAAAGACGAAGAAGCACCTATATTTAAACGAGCTCGATACAATATAGTTGCTGATTGGAAAGATTTTGCAATGGCTTTAATCAACGAATTGGAGGAAACAAATGGCTAAAATTATGTCCAATATTAATACTAACTCAGAAGAATTTAAAAAAAGATACGAATTTAATAAAAAGAAAGTTGAGGAAATAAATCAGATTAGAGAAGAATTGGCAAAAGGTGGACCTGAAAAAGCACATGAAGTAAATAAAAAAAGAGGAAAATTATTTTGTAGAGAACGAATAGAAAAGGTAATAGATAAAAATTCACCTTTTTTAGAAATTGGTCCATTTGTAGGTTACAATATGTATAACAATGAGGCACCATGTGGTGGAATAGTTACAGGAATAGGCAAAATAAGTGGAAAAGAGGTAATGATTATTGCAAACGATCAAACTGTGAAAGCTGGAACTTATTACCCTATGACAATTAAAAAACATGTTCGAGCGCAGACTATAGCAAGAGAAAATAATTTACATTGTCTTTATTTAGTTGATTCAGGTGGAGTTTTTCTGCCAATGCAAGATGAAGTGTATCCTGATAAAGAGCATTTTGGAAATTTCTTTTATAATCAAGCAATTATGAGCAGTATGGGATTATTACAGGTAGCTGTTGTTACAGGTCTTGGTACTGCTGGTGGAGCTTATGTTCCTGCCATGTGCGACCAGGTGATTATGGTTAAAAATCAAAGTGCAATATTTATAGGTGGTCCACCTTTAGTAAAAGCAGCTACAGGTGAAGAAATAGATGCAGAGAATTTAGGAGGTGCTGATGTTCATACGCGTATTTCTGGTGTAGCAGATTATCTTGCAAGTAATGAAGAAGAGGCTTTAAAAAAAGCTAGAGAAATTTTTGCTCATTTACCAAAACAGAAAAAATTTCCTTTGGATAGAATAGAACCTAAAGAACCATTATACGATCCAGATGAGATATATGGAATTTTGCCTGAAGATTTAAGTATTCCGTTTGATGTTAGAGAAATTATAGCACGTATTGTAGATAATAGTGAATTTGAAGAATTTAAACCATTATACGGTCAAACATTAGTAACAGGATTTGCTAGGATTGGAGGATATTTAGTTGGGATTATCGGAAATAATGGAATAATATTTCCGGAGTCATCTCAGAAGGCAGCCCATTTTGTAGAATTATGTAGTTTAAGAAAAGTACCACTAATTTTTCTACAAAACATAACTGGATTTATAATCGGTAAAAAATACGAACACCAAGGTATGGCAAAAGATGGTGCAAAATGGATTACAGCTATTTCAACTACCAATGTACCTAAAATTACAATAATAATAGGCAATTCTTATGGAGCAGGTAATTATGCTATGGCTGGAAGAGGTTACAACCCGAGATTTTTATGGATGTGGCCTAATGCAAAAATTGCTGTAATGGGTCCCCAGCAAGCTGCCGATGTCTTATCAAGCATTAAATTTGCACAACTTGAAAGAGAAGGCAAAAAACTTACCCAAGAAGAAATTGAAGCTATAAGAAAACCTATACTTCAAGAATATGAAGAAAAGTCAAGTGCGCTTTATTCAAGCGCAAGATTGTGGGATGATGGGATTATAGATCCAAAAAAAACAAGACAATATTTAATGCTTGCATTAGAAATAGCACTTAATAAACCAATTGAAGATGTAAAATTTGGAATATTTAGGATGTGAGATATGAGAAAAATAAAAAGGGTCCTTGTGGCCAATAGAGGAGAAATTGCTATAAGGATAATGAAAACATTAAAGTTGCTTGGAATTAAGTCCATCGGAGTTTATTCTGAAGCAGATAAGTTATCTAAACATATTTCTTTTGCTGATAAAGCCTATAATATAGGTGAATCTGAGGCAATAAAAAGTTATCTTAATATGGAAAAAATTATTCAAACAGCTAAAGAAGCCAATTGTGATGCGGTTCACCCTGGTTATGGTTTTTTGGCTGAAAATCCCGTTTTTGCTAAAATGGTTCAAGAAAATGGTTTAATATGGATTGGGCCTACAAGCGAATGCATGAAGAATTTAGGGGATAAAATTAATTCTAGAATTATAGCACAATCAGCCGGTATACCTACTACTCCAGGTGGGACTATAGAATCAATTGAGCAGGCCCATAAATTAGCAAATGAAATAGGTTTTCCAATCTTAATAAAAGCATCCGCAGGTGGTGGCGGGAAAGGAATGAGAATTGTTTATGACGATAAAGACTTAGAAGATGCAATAAAAGTTGCCAGAGAAGAGGCAAAAGCTGCATTTGCTGATCCAACCGTATATATAGAAAAATACATAGAAGATGCCCATCATATAGAAATACAATTTTTAATTGATAAATTTGGTAATGGTTTATATTTTCCTGAAAGAGAATGTTCTGTACAAAGAAGATATCAAAAAATTATCGAGGAAAGTCCATCTCCAACTATTAATAGACAGACAGCCAGAAAGATGGGTGAAGCTGCTTTACTTGTTACTAAAAAAGCCGGCTATCATAATGCTGGAACTGTTGAATTTATCTATGATAAAAAAAGTAAAGATTTTTATTTTCTTGAAGTAAATGCTAGAATTCAAGTTGAGCATCCTGTAACGGAAGAGATCAGTGGATTTGATTTAATAGCTTACCAAATTGATATTGCAGAAGAAAAACCTATTGAGTTATCTCAAGATGAACTTAACAATCGTATAAATGGGCATGCCATAGAGTCTCGAATTTATTCCGAAGATACAGATAATAATTTTATGCCTTCTATTGGAAAAATAGAACATTATAGGGAACCTGCAGGTTTCGGTATTAGAGTGGATTCTGGATTTTTTGAAGGTTCAGAAGTGTTAATACATTATGATCCATTAATAGCTAAATTGATTGTAAAAGCTCCAAATAGAATGATGGCAATAAAAAAGATGTATAGAGCATTATCAGAATATCATATTGCACCCATTAAAACTACGATTCCTCTTTTAAAAAATATTTTCAAACATAAAAAATTTATAGAAGGTGATTATAATACACAATTTTTGAGTACCTATAAAGATGAATTATTCAATCAAAAACAAAATCCTATTCACTTAAAAGAAGCAATAGTTTTGTATGAGTTTTTAAAACAAAGTGCTTCAGATTTAACATTTTCTGGTGAAGCAACTTTGCCGTCTTGTTGGGAAATGATAGGATCATGGAGGGGATAAAAATGAACATAAAAGTTAATAATGAATCTCTAGAATATGAATTATTAAGAAAAGGCGATTCATATTTATTATCTTATCAAGATTCAAGTTTACCTTTTCAGGTTTTTAGATACGGGCATGATTATTTAGTTCTAAATATCGAAGACAATACAGCAATTGTTCTAGATGTTTATAAAGCGAAAAATAAAATAGTTATATGGGCGGAAGATGAAGAATTTATAATAGAAGAAATATCAGAAAATGAAACACTTTCAAGTCATGAAGTAATAGAAAATAATATTAAATCTCCAATGCCTGGTATAATAAAAGAAATAAAATTTATGGAAAATGATACAGTAAAAAAAGGTGACACAGTTGTTGTTTTAGAGTCAATGAAAGTTTTAAACGAACTTAAAAGCAGTGTAAATGGCTGCATAAAAAAAATTTATATAGAAAAAGGAGCCCAGGTTGGAGCCCTTGAATTATTGGTTGAAATTGAGCCAAAGGAGGATTGAAATGAGTGAATATTTAATTGGTTTAGAAGAAGTAGCTATAGCAGTAGAAAATGCAAAAAAAACCGCAGAAGAGTTTAGTGCGCTTTTTGGGGTAGATTTTGATTATGAGTGGGAATTACCAGATGAAAAATTAATTGTAAAATCTGCAAAAATTGGTGACACACAATTACAATTTATCGAATCTACTTCTTTAGATGGTGTTGTTGCCAAGTTTATACAAAAAAGAGGAGAGGGATTAAATCATATCGCATTAAAAGTAAAAAATTTGGATGCATTAATAGAAAAATTACAAAAGAATAATATCAAACTAATACCACAGCAACCAATAGAAGTAAATAAGCTTCCTCCTTTTAATGGTGTCATACGTTATATATTTATACACCCATCTTCATTTCACGGAATATTGATTGAATTAATCGAAGAAATAAAAACTTGAAATAGGAGGTTTTGTATGAGTAACTTTTCTGATTTTAAAAACGGATCATTGGCACAGAGCGATCCTGTGATGCAGAAAATTAGAAACAAGACAATCACAGCAGAAAAGTTTGCCAGTATGGTTAAATCTGGTGATTGGATTTATGGGTGTATGGTTGGAACAGATGCTGTGGCTCCGAGAAAAGCCATATACCAAAGATTAGGTAATGGTCCCGATAAATTACAAAATATTGAAATGTGGGCAGTTGATAATGCATTTTTGGGTACAGATTTTGGTCTTAGATACGATAAGGAAGGTAAATATCACATTCAGCATCAAGGTTTTATTCATAAAGGTACAAAAGATGCTATCAAACAAGGTTGGCAGGGGTTTGATTGGTACCAGTGGGGATGGGCAATGCATATGAATTACCAATTTACAAGATTTTATAGGAAAGAAAAATCACAACGAGTAGCTGATTGGGGAATTGCTACAATTGCAAAACCTGAAGGGAGCTATGTAAATGGAAGTTATGGTGTATCAAATTTTATGATAACAGCTAAAACTTGTAAAAAATTTGTATGTGAAATAAGAGAAGATCATGCATGGTGTGAACCAGGTAGAAATGTTAATTTACATATTGATGATGTGGATTATTTTATTGAGGTAGATTTATCAGATCCTGATTTTCAATATCCACGCCTTGACGAACGCAATATAATTCCATCTGAGACAGATAAAAAAATAGCTGAATATATCCTATCAATAATGCGAAATGGTGATGTTTTGCAGGTAGGAATTGGTTCTTTACCAACAGCTGTTGTTTTAGCTATATCTGATTCTGATCTAAAGCATCTTGGCGTGCATACAGAAATGATAGGAGAATGGGCTTTTACATTAATAGAAAAAGGTATAGTTGATAATTCTAAAAAATCAATTGATCAAGGAAGATGCGCTTGGGCTTATGCTGTACCATTTATCCCAGAAAGATATTTTGAATGGATGCACCATAACCCAATGTTTGCTGCTTATGATATAAATTACACAAATAACTTTTTAACATTATCAATGGTTGATAATTTTATTGGAGTAATGAGTTTTGCAAAAATTGATATCAGAGGTCAGGTTGTTTCAAGTTGTGTTGGTGGCAGGCCTATATCTAACACTGGTGGTCAATTTCAATTTATAGTAGGGGGGCAATTATCTAAAGGTGGAAGAACAGTGCTTGCAGCAACTTCTAGAACACCGGATGGAAAATCACGTATTGTTGGAATGCTTGATAGAGGAGATATTGTAGATGTTCCGTCGCAATTTGTTAACTATGTTGCCACAGAATATGGGATAGTAAACCTTATGGCTTGTACAGATGCAGAAAAAGCCAGAAAATTAATTAGCATTGCTCATCCAGATGATAGAGAAGAATTAGAAAAAGAAGCGGCAAAATTAGGTATTAAAACAAAACACTGGATGTTTGATGTGTCTCCAGATAGAAGATATCCTAGTGCAAATGAATTAAAAGACCATAAACACGGTTATATGGATTTGGTTATTGCACCAAAAGGAGTAGCTAACCCAAACAGTTAATAATTTAAATTTTTGTGTTAAAAAATTAATATAAAAAATTAAAAAATAAAAGGTAAAAAAAGTAAAAAGAAAGGAGGGTATATGTTATCTTCGAAGCAAGAATATGTAAAAAGAATTTCCAAAAAAAAGCCAGCTCTTTATATTAAAGGGGAAAAAATAGATAATTTTGTTGAACATCCCAACATTAAACCAATGATTGACTCAATTGGTTTAACATATGATTTAGCTTTAAAAGAGGAATTTAAAGATTTGATGGTTGCAAATTCACAATTTGTTAATGAACCAATTAATAGATTTTTGCATATTTATACGGAAAAAGAAGATCTTTTAAAACGTATTAAATTAGCAAGGCTTTTAAGTCAAAAGTTAGCAACCTGTAATTACCGTTGCGTGGGTTGTGATATTTTAAATGCCTTATATGTAACTACCTATGATATGGATGAAACTTTAAACACTACATATCATAATAGGTTATTAGATTATATCAAGTATGTACAACAAAACGATTTAGCCGTATCTGGAGCGTTAACCGACGTAAGGGGTGATAGATCTAAAAACCCAAGCCAACAAGATGATATGTATTTAAAAATTTTAGAGAAAAAGGCTGACGGTATAGTAGTAAAGGGTGCCAAAATTTGTCAATCTGGAGCGTTGGTTGTAGATGAAACCGTTGTTATGCCCACGATAGCATTAAAAGAATCTGATAAGGCTTATGCTGTTGCTTTTGCTATTGAATCTGGTACGGAAGGTGTAACGTATGTTTTGCAAAATAATGCATATGAAGCTAAAAAAAGAGAAACCCCCGGATGGGAATCCGGTAATCCATATGGAGACAGAGGAACTTTTTTAGTCATATTTGATAATGTATTTGTGCCTTGGGATAGAGTATTTATGTGCGAGGAATATAATTTTGCTGGTTTATTGGTAAGTAATTTTACTGACATTCATAGATATGTGGGTTCCGGTTGCAAAGCAGGTTTTATAGATACTATGGTTGGAGCTGCAAAGCTGATGTCAGAGTACAATGGCATCCAAAATGCGTCTCATATAGTAAATAAAATTACTGATATAGTAAAGGGTCAAGAAAGTTGTTATGCTTGTGGTTTAGCGGCTGGATATGAGGGAGTAAAAACAAAGTCAGGTCTATATTTGCCCAATGCTTTATATTCTAATGTATCGAAAACTCTCGGCTTACCAGCTATAGCGCAAGCAGCAATAAATCTTGCAGATATTACTGGTGGTGTATGTGTTACGGCACCTTCCGAAGAAGATCTAAAAAATCCAGAAATTGGCAAGTATATAGAGCATTATTTAAAAGGAAGTGATTCTGTTACTACAGAAGAAAGAATGAAACTAATAAAATTTGTTGAGTATTGGATAGCTGGCCCACATTTAGCAGGAGCTATCCATGGTGGCGGTTCTCCTATTACTCCGAACATATTTATACAAAGATTATCAAATGTAGATGAAAAAAAGTCATTTGTAAAAGAATTGCTAGACATTAAATAAGCAAAGGAGTCAATTATATCTTTTATGACTTACTTTAGCTTCAAACACATCCTTTTTGGTAAGGAGAGAAAATATAATTTTCAAGAGTATATTATTACAAAATGTTCTTATAATTTTTCTGTGTGGAAATCTTTCTTATTTCTTTTTCAAGTAATATACTCTAAAATATTCATTGGACTTAATAACAGAGTTTGTCATAAGGCAAATTCCACTTCTTACAGATATAGAGCCTTTTTTGTTGATCCTGTCTTTGATATTACTGGTGATTTAAAAGTTTTTAACAGAAATGTTAAGTCCAGCATAAGCCCAAAACTTGCAAACGTTTTTAAACTTGCTTGTATATTTAATTTCAGCAAGACAATGGGCATCACTTATATAGCCTATGCTTTTTATGGATTTGAGTGTTGCTATGTTGTATTTTACAACTTTCTTATAAATCTTTCTAAATTTACCCATAGAATTTTTGACAGGCTCAATAAGTTCATTTTAGTCAATTGCGCTTTTTCTTGTGTTTGTTTTGCTAGACAGTTTATGCTTTGGAGCCTGTCTTATTCTTTGAGCGCTAAAAAAACTCTAAATAAGATTCAAGACAAACCAATTTCTTTTTTAAGGCTAGCTTTAAAGCCAAATCTAATAATAGGGGTTTAGGGGGGGGGTACCATGGCAGACTCCTTTCGAAGCTCTAAGGCTTAGAGTTTATGAAGTACTTCTATTCCTTAGGAAATAAATACAAAAAATACAGGAGGTTTTATGGTTGATTTTAAAAACATCATTTATACTGAAGAAAATGATATTTCCTGGATTAAACTC
>NZ_JBMFGQ010000031.1:17600-19114 GCF_049977265.1 Desulfurella sp.
TGATTTTAAAAACATCATTTATACTGAAGAAAATGATATTTCCTGGATTAAACTCAATAGACCTGAAAAACTAAACGCATTTACAAAGAATATGTGGGAAGAATTTTACGAAACTGTAGAATTAGCCAAAAATAGTAAAACAGGTGTGGTTGTTGTTTCTGGTATTGGTAGAGCGTTTAGTGCAGGTGACGATATTCAAGCTATGTATGAGTTAAAAAATAAAGAAGAAGCAGAAAATTTTTTTAACACCTTATTAAAAATTTTTGGGTCGCTACTTGAAATTGAAAAACCGGCAATAGGAATGGTTAATGGTTTAGCTTATGGTGGAGGTTTTGAAATACTTTTATTAATGGATGTGGTAATTGCCACTAAGGAATCTAAATTTGCTTTATCAGAAGCAAAATTAGGTTTAATACCGCCCGCAGCATTGTCATTTGGCTATACAATTCTTGGGATAAAACAAATCAATAGGCTTTCATTGATAGGTGAGGCGATAGATGCATACGAAGCCCAAAGAATCGGTTTGGTAGATTGTATAACAGAGAAAGATGATTTGAGAAATAAAACTTTAGAAATTGCCTGGAAAATTATTTCTAATGCTACACATTCAGTTCAGTTTATTAAGAAATGGTCAAACATTTACAAAGATAAATCCAAATTTATTGAGTTGATTAGTGAATTAACTATGTTTTCTTTAAACACAAATGCTAAAAAAAGAATGGAAGATTTTGTTACAAAGAGAAAAGAAAACGAAATCGTGATTTTTTGTTAAAAATTAATATCTTTAGGAGGTGTTTTTTATGGAACATTTGATTGAGCATGCTGGACATGTGGCAATGAACACACTTTTATGGGAAGCTGCGGTTGTTTTATGGGTAATTGGTATGATGGATCTTGGTGTCAGCAAACGCCATGATGTAAAGGATTTTGGGTATATTTTGTTAACTGCTGCTATAATGGAAACCATAGCTATGATGTTTGTGATTGCAAGTGGAAATATCTTTGGAGCAACAGCGGCAGCAGCGTTTGTATTTTTATTGTGGGCATTGGCTTTTGGTCTCTTAAATGGAACAAATAGAGTAGTTACTTATCATGCAGTTTTATTAACTTCTTTTTACTTTACTGGAGCTACAATTTATTTAGCTAGCAAAGGTGCTTTATTCTTGACAGCAATGTTTGGCTTGTTAGTGCCTATTACTCTTTTATTAGCTCTAGCGAGTTACACAGAAAAACACTCATTAGGAAGGATAGCAGGTGGATTTTCAGCAATTGATGGAATATTATTTTTTATTTATTCATTATG
Source organism: Desulfurella sp. (assembly GCF_049977265.1). Lineage (GTDB taxonomy): Bacteria > Campylobacterota_A > Desulfurellia > Desulfurellales > Desulfurellaceae > Desulfurella. The sequence continues at coordinate 18,904 of NZ_JBMFGQ010000031.1, forward strand.
TTCGGCTATAGGTTATCAGTTACCTTAAAGAGAATTAGTTAGGTTAAAAAATTTTTTTTAAGGAGATAACATAATAGACCTTTTAAAGGGATTTTCTAAAAAAGAAAATCCGCCACTAAAATATTATTCTGGTGTTTTTTAAAATTATTTGTTTTGTGCCACTCTTTGCATAGGTGGTGGTGAAGCAGTTGCAGCGATATTTGAAAATGTT
>NZ_JBMFGQ010000032.1:0-18256 GCF_049977265.1 Desulfurella sp.
CTGGAACATCCGATATTATGATGGTTATTATTGCAAGGGCTGCAATAGGGTAAATATTAGTTATATATAATATTGACAAAATTAAAAAGTAATAGTAAAGATAAGGTAGGTTTTTTAAAAAAAGAGGTTTAAAATGGAGTTAAAAGACATAGTATACAACATTACACCGATCAATGATGATGTATTAGAGAAAGCAAAAGAAAAAACTTCACGACTTATTATGCCATATAGAGCTCTTGGATATGTAAATGATATATCCGAAAAATTATGTGCTATTTACTCAACACTTGAGCCAAAAATAGAAAATAAAGGCATTTTTGTAATGGCAGCTGATCATGGCGTAGCCGAAGAAAATGTTAGTGCATATCCGCAAGAGGTTACTTGTGAAATGATAAAAGCTTTTATTGAAGGCGTTGCTACAATCAATGCACTTGCAAGGCTAAACAATTGTTTTACCATAGTTGCAGATGTTGGAAGTTTATGCGATTGGAAAAATATTTCAAACTTACAAAAAAGCACTCTTATAGTAAATAAAGTTAAAAACGGCACAAACAATTTTACAAAACAGTATGCAATGACCAGAAAAGAAGCTATACAATCCATAATGATTGGCTTTGATATTGCAAATAAATATATACATTCTGAAAAATTAAATCTTATAGCAACAGGTGATATGGGTATCTCAAATACAACAGCAGCTAGTGCAATTGGAGCTTGTATAACAAAAAATGAAGTAGAGCTTATGACAGGACAAGGCACACTCATTACAGATGAAATGCTAAAAAATAAGGTTTTAATAATTAAAAAAGCCATAAACCTTCACAAACCAGATCCAGATGATGCCATAGATGTATTATCAAAAATAGGAGGCTTTGAAATTGGCGCAATAGCAGGCGTTATTTTGGCTGCTTGTTACAATAAAATACCTGTAGTTATTGATGGACTAATTTCTACATCTGCAGCGCTTTTGGCTTACAAATTAAATCCAGTAACAAAACAATATATGTTTGCTGGACATTTATCGAAAGAAAAAGGCCATAATTTAATGCTTTCTTATCTTGACTTAAAGCCGATATTACAGCTTGATATGAGGTTAGGCGAGGGCAGTGGTGCAGTGCTATCCATGCCAATTATTGAAGCAGCAGCTAAAATCATCACAGAAGTTGCTACGTTTGAGCAAGCCCAGGTAAGCAAAAGCAATTTGTAATTTACACTACTTAATAACTTTTTCTAATGCGTCGCAAAAATCACTTGTATAAATAAAATTTGTCTGGGGCAATAAAAATATTGTTTTATCTTTTAAACCAAAAAAAACATGCTGGGCTAGATAATTACCAATAGCAGTTTCTATAATTTTATAATCAATACTATTATTTTCAAATATTCCAAGAATTTTAAATATTAAATCTTTACTTTTGTACTCAAATTTTTCAAGCTTTAGAGGAAAATCGAATTTTTTTAATGTGGTTTTTGGGCTACAAAATGGTTTTTGAAGGCAAAGCCTGTAAAAAGTCCTGTTTAGGCGTTTCCATTTTTTTGCATAAAGCGTATCAAAATCATCGATTGTTTCAATAAAAAATTTACCTAAAGGCTTCAATGAAAAGAATTGTCCAATAATTGCACTATAAACGGCAAATGGATAATTATCTGTAACTATATGCAAAAAGCCGTTTTGTTTTAATTTGTCTGTAATTTTTTGAAATGTAATTTTATTGAAAATTGAGTGTTTGATTCGATAAAGCTTAAACCACGGTTCGGGGAAGTTCACATAAATATTATCAAAAGAATTGTTGTCAAATAAATCAATCACGTGGTTACAATCATAATTCAAAAGTTTTACGTTATTTAGCTTTTCATTGCAACAACGATTTAGCGCAAAAAGAAAATCTTTACCGTAAACTTCAATACCCAAAAAAGACTCTTTTGGCTTTTGTTTTGCAAGATTTATCAAAAACTCACCACGACCGAAACCAATTTCTAAATTATTAATTGATTCTTTGTTGTATGTAAGTATCTTTTGTGGGTAAACGCTTTCATAACAATCGCAAAATTCTATATTTGTATTTGTATGTTCAAGATTATGTGAAACTATTTCGCAATTTAAATTATCTGCGATTTTTTTTGCAGTATCTAAAATTGCATCCTTTAATTTATCTGTAATAATAGAGCGAGTAGCTTTGTTTAGCTTAATAATAAGCAAATCTTGTTTTTTGTAAACATCCAAAAAGCATCTAAATTCATCCAGAGGTAGTATCCCTTTATTTTTATACCTGAAGATATTAACACATTCTATATCATTTAAATTTTTATTGGTTTTTATTATTGCATGAGGCATATAAATGTAGATAGGGGCACATTTTGCCCCTATAGCTTACTTTTGTGAATATTTTATGCTTGCCATTACTTTCAAAGGCAAACCCCAGATATTGCAAAATCCCTCGCCATCTTTATGTTTAAAAGTATCAGATGCTTCATAGGTAGCAAGGTTTTTATTGTAAATAGAATATGGTGATTTTCTTGAAACTGCCGTTACAGAACCTTTATATAGCTTTATTGTAACTTCGCCTGTTAAATTTTCACACAATTTGTCAGCAAAAGCATCTAAAGCTTCTCTTAGCGGTGAAAACCACAAACCATAATATACAAGTTCTGAATACTTTATAGAAAGCTGATCTTTAAAGTGCATTGCTTCTCTATCTAAAATTAACTGTTCTAAAGCTCTTTTTGCTTCAAGCAAACTTACAGCAGCTGGCGCTTCGTAAACTTCTCTCGATTTTATCCCAACAAGCCTGTTTTCAATCATATCAATCCTGCCAATACCATGTAAGCCTACAATGTGATTTAGTTGTGTTACCAGATCAACAATTGGCATTTTGTTGCCATCTATGCTTACTGGAATAGCTTTTTCAAAACCAATTGTTATGTATTGTGGCTTATCTGGCGCCTCAAGAGGATTTTTTGTTAGAGAAAAGATATCTTCTGGAGTTTCTTGTTCCGGGTCTTCTAAAATACCTGCTTCAATTGCCACACCCCAGATGTTTCTGTCAATTGAATAAGGTTTTTCTTTGGTAATTGGAATTTCAATATTGAATTTTTTAGCGTATTCAATTTCTTCTTCTCTGGATTTTAACTCCCAGTCTCTAACAGGTACAAGCACTTTAATATCCGGCTTAAGCGCAACAGCAGAAACATCAAATCTTACCTGATCATTACCCTTGCCAGTTGAACCATGTGCTATAGCGTCAGCACCTTCTTTTATTGCAATCTCAACGAGCTTTTTTGTAATAAGTGGCCTGCCAAGTGCAGTAGCAAGCGGGTATTTATTTTCATACAGTGCATTCATTTTAAAAGCTTTCATTACATAGTCTTCTAAAAATTCTTTTCTTAAATCTTCTACATAAGCTTTACTTGCACCGGTTTTAAGCGCTTTTGCTTTAATAGGTTCAAGCGGTTCATTTTGTCCCAAATCTGCAGTGTAGGCTATCACTTCACAATTATACTTATCCATTAACCATTTAATTATAACTGATGTGTCAAGCCCTCCAGAATAAGCTAAGACAACTTTTTTTACACTCATAGTGTTACTCCTTATTTATTAAATTAAAAATTATTGCCATTTGGGTATATAATCGATTTTCTGCCTGGTTAAATACCACAGAATGTTTGCCATCAATAATATCGGCTGTAACTTCTTCATTTCTATGAGCCGGCAAACAATGCATAAAGATAAAATTACTATCTGCAAATGAGCATAGTTTTTGATCTATCTGAAATTTTTTTAATATTGAATGTTTTTTTTCTTTTTGGTCTTCCTGCCCCATAGAAGTCCAAACATCTGTGTAAACGACATTTGCACCGCTTAGAGCTTCTATTGGATCATCAGTTATAATTATATTTGAGTTTGTTTCTTTAGAAATCTCAATGGCTTCTTTTACAATTAAACCGCTTGGGCTATAGTCTTTTGGACAGGCAATTGATATATCAATACCAAGCATAGCGCAATGCAAAAGTAAAGAATTTGCCATATTATTTCCATCGCCAACATAAGCTAATTTTATATTATGAAAACTACCAAAATGCTCCTTTATAGTTAACATATCTGTCAGACTCTGACAGGGATGCAACAGATCACTTAACCCATTTATTACAGGAGAGCTTGAGTTTAGTGAAAAATCAATTAACCTTTGATGCTCAAATGTGCGTATCATTATAATATCACAATAACTTGAAATTACTTTTGCTGTATCCTCTATTGTTTCGCCTCGACCAAGCTGTATATCTTTTGAAGACAAAAAGATTGTCTGTCCTCCAAGTTTTTTAAAGCCAGCCTCAAATGAAACTCTTGTTCTTGTGGAAGATTTTTCAAATATCATTGCCAGTATAAAATCTTTAAAAGGTTTAAATTCTTGTCTTTTTTTAATTTTTTCTTTTATTTGCAAACCAAAATCGATAACTTTAAGGGTTGTTTGTATATCAAAATCCGTTGGGCTTAAATAGTGGTGAATCATTAAACCTCCTTAAAAAAGCAAAGCCTCTTTAGATTAATCATACTTACAAAAGCACTTTGGGGGCCAAAAAAAATAACAAGCCTATTTGCATTATCCATTGACGATATTTCTAAAATATCATCTGCCCACGGCTTTGTAAGGCAATACCCATTACACAATACCAAAAAATTGTTTGCAATGCAATCAAAAATACGCTCTTGAAAAGCATTTTCTTGAAAATTTAAAAAATTTATTTTAAAACCATACTTATTTAGAATCTCAAAATTACTTTCAAGATTATCAATAAAACACATGCTTAAATTTGAGCCATAACGCTTAAAAAACCTGTTTCCCATCTCATTAAAGCAAAACTGATTATTTTTGCAAAAAATTGTTGAAGGCTCTTTATTGTAAAAATTGACAAATGCATTCAAAAAACCTACAAATAGCTCTTTATTTTTATCGCTATCAAGATCTAAGCCCATTATTTGCTCAACACTTAAAGTTTCTTTTATATCGCCAAATGTTAAACCTTCGCTTTTTGCACCCAAAAAATATGTACACAGGCAATTTTCTTTTGTTTCAAAAAAAACCATTTTGTCTAAAAAATCTTGAATTAATGGCAAAATTTTGTTTTTTGCTTGATTTAAGATCTGCATAAAACACACTCTTTTTTTGTATATTTTGAAATCAACCTTGTTCCTGCTGCAAGGCTAATTAGCGTTTTAATTTTGTCTTTATCGATAACACTTATCCCGCACAAATGCGTAGCTTTGGTATTTAAAAATACTTGATCAGACATTGTACATGTAGCACCTAAAATAATGTTATACCTTGCACTAGAAAAATTTAATATGCTATCAATTGTTTTATTTACAAGTGTTGTTGCAGAAATTATTGCAATATCGCAATTTTTCAACTCAAAATAACTTGCCCAGTCAGGAAGTGATTCAAACCTTGGATCCCTTTCTATAATTTTTAAACTTTTCGCTCTTTTTTTAATGCTTTCAATAATTGGTGCAAAATAGCCTACCATTACAACAGTGTGCTCTTTTTCAATGAGATTTAAAAAATCAGAATAATTTTCTTGCGGCTTATTCAATATAGCATTTGCGCAGGCTATAGCAAGAGCACTATCAAGCAAATTGTATGAAAAAATCCCATTTAATAGTTCTATAGCTTTTTTACCTATAATTTTTTCACCTATATCTAAAACATTGCAACTTGCATGGTTTAGTTCTTTTGCAAATGTATACGAAAGCCCACAAAAAGCCCTATTAAGCTCAACACAGGTATAACCAAGTCCAATTCTTATATCGCTTATTTCCAATTCAAGTGCTTTTTGTCTTGCTGTTTCATAAATTGCTTCATGGATATACATAATTTTGTACTCTTTCTATATAATCTAAAACTTCATTTAATGAAAATACACCGCTAAAAACATTGATTTGTTTTTTTTCAAAATAAATGGCAATTGTTGGTGCACTGTAGATATTTGTTACAGATACGATTTGAGGTAAATTATCTATGTAAACTTCAAAAAAGTCATCTCTATCTTTTAGTTTAAATGATAGGGCTTTGCATGTTGAGCAACTGTTTGAGCTAAAAAGTATACCAACTAATGGTTTGCTATCAATTGCCTTATTAAAGCCATCCAATGAATCAATTACTTTCATAGGCTTGTAATATTAGCATAAATTTGTAGTTTTGTAAAATTAAAACTATTCTTTACTTAAAATTTTTTTGTAGTATAATACTTTTTGTGAAAGTAAAACCAGAGTGTTTTGTTTGCTTTGTTTCGCAAGCTATTAGAGCTACAGAAATCATCAGCAAAAAAGACGATGATGCCATAAGGGCTTTAAAAAATGTAGCAAAAGTATTATCTGAAACTGAATATAATGTAGCACCACCTTTAATATCAGAGTTTGTGTATGGCTCTATAACAAAAACACTTGACCATGACGATCCATACAGTGAAATTAAAAAGAAATACAATAAAATAGCGCTTAACTATGTAGATGATCTAAAACGCTACATTGAAGACTCAGATGATAAATTGCAAGCCGCAATAAATATTTCTGTTGCAGGAAATATAATTGATTTTGGCTCTCAAATAGAAAAATTCAACATAAAAGAAACACTTAACAAGGCAATTAATGAAGGTTTTTTGGTTAACGATATTGAAGATTTCAAATTAAAAATAACCAAAGCTAAAACATTGCTTTTTTTAGCAGATAATGCAGGAGAGATTGTTTTTGACAAACTGCTTTTACAAACCATAAAAAACCTTTATCCAAATTTAAATATCTACATTGCCTTACGAGGAAAACCAATAATAAATGATGTAACCAAAAATGACATTGAAGGTTTGGGTTTAGAAGAGATAGGAACACTAATTGAAAGTACAAAGCCAACACCTGGTTTCTGGCCTGATTACTGTGATAATCTATGCAAAAAAATCTATAAAAAAGCTGATGTTATTATATCAAAAGGGCAGGGCAACTTTGAAACACTTTCAGAGTTTGACGACGATAGGGTGTTTTTTTTGTTTATAATAAAATGTTCGGTTGTGGAAAAATACCTTAACAAACCTAAATACTCACATATATTTGCCAAAAAAAGTTCTCTATGCTAATAGCGGGCGTTGATGAAGCAGGAAGAGGTCCATGGGCTGGACCAATTGTCAGCGCTGTTTGCATTCTGCCAAAAAAGCTTGATCTAATAGTAAAAGACTCAAAAGTTTTAACGCAAAAAAAACGTGAAGAAATTTATAAAATACTTACCAGACACTCAATATATGGCATTGGAATTGCTACTTGCAAAGAAATAGATAGATTTGGCATTGTAAAAGCCTTTGAGTTATCAATAAAAAGAGCACTCCTGTTCATGCCCAAAAAGCCAGATTTATTATTGATAGATGGGAAAGATCACTTAAATTTACCGGTCAAATTTAAAAGTATCATAGATGGGGACTCAAAAATAGCCTGCATATCAGCAGCATCTATTCTGGCAAAAGTAAGTCGAGACCACCACATGATACTTATGTCTCAAAAATATCCAAATTATGCATTTGATCAACACAAAGGATATGGCACAAAAAAGCATATCGAATTATTGGAAAAGTTTGGCATATGCGATATACACAGAAAAAGTTTTGAGCCGATAAAACAATTTATAAATGGTACATTTAAACCAAAATTACTGCTTCATGCTTGTTGTGCGCCATGTGCAACAAGTGTAATAGAGCGCTTAAAAGAAAAATTCAGGCTTAGCATATTTTTTTTTAATCCAAATATACAGCCCAAAAAAGAATATGAGCTTAGATTAAATGAAATTACTGAACTTTGCAAATATCATAACTTAGAGCTAATTATACCAGAATACAAACCCACAGAATGGTTTAAAAAAGTAAAATTATACAAAAACTATCCAGAAGGTTCTAAAAGATGCACAGTATGTTATGCTTACAGATTGTACAAAACTGCTTTTTTTGCCAAAAAACATAATTTTGAGTACTTTACAACCACATTATCCGTAAGTCCTTTGAAAAAATATAACACAATATTACATATTGGTAAAACACTTGAAAGTCTAAATGTACGTTTTTTTGAGGAAGATTTTAAAAAGAAAGACGGCTTTAAACGCTCCTGTGAGCTTTCCAAAAAATTTAATTTCTATAGACAAAATTATTGCGGTTGTGTATATTCTTACCATGAATCAATTAATAGAAAACTTAAAAAACAAGCTCAAAGCAACGCTAATTGAAACACACATATCTTATGTTTTAGTAAATGAGATTGTTTACAAAATAAAAAAAAGCGTAAATTTTGGTTTTCTAGATTTTACAAGCCTGCAAAAAAGAAAATACTATTGCGAAAAAGAAGTTGAATTAAATAGCAGATTTTCACCCGATTTATACTTAGGGGTTGTGTCAATTACAAAAAACGCAGATGAATTTTTTATATCAGGTCCTGGTGAAGTTGTAGAATACGCAGTTGCCATGAAAAAGCTTCCGCAAGATAAAATGATGGATGTGTTGCTTGAAAAAGATAAAGTCACACTGGAAGATATAGACAAACTATCAAATATTATAGCAAACTTTCACAAAAATGCTCAAACAAATCCACAAATAAGTGAATTTGGCAAAAAAGAAAACATAAAAATCAATACAGACGAAAATTTTAACCAAACAATCAAAGCACAAGGTACTTTTTTAACAAAACACCAGTTTGAATCAATTAAAAAATACACAAATGACTTTTTAGATACGTATGATTGGCAAAAACGCATTGTAGAACAAAAAATTAAAGATTGTCATGGTGATTTGTACTCCCACAATATTTGCCTTGCCGATAAAATTTACATATACGACTGTATAGAATTCAACGACCGCTTTAGATACTCTGATGTTGCAAGTGATGTAGCTTTTTTGCTTATGGATTTAGAATTTCACAACAAACAAAATTTATCTGATTTTTTTTTGCAAAAATACATTGAATATTCAAAAGATCATTCTATCAAAGAAGTGCTTGATTTTTACAAAACATACAGAGCCTATGTAAGAGGAAAAATTTATTATTTTGAAAATAAAAAAGAGCTATCTAGTAAATATTTTGATCTATCTTATAAATATATTGATAAAAAGTATAAACCGATACTTATTGCGATGGTTGGCTTGACTGGCTGTGGCAAAAGCTATTTTAGCGAAAGGTTATCGCAAAAACTCAACGCAAAGGTTTTTTCATCTGATATTGTTAGAAAACAGTTATTTTCTGGAAATACAAACGGTTTTGAAAAAGGCATTTACAGTACCTATCACACACAGGTAGTATATGAAAAATTAAGCCAGCTAGCTTACGAAGCTTTAAAAGATGGTTTTAATGTTATACTTGATGCAACCTACATAAAACATTCACAAAGACAAAGTTTGGTAAATACGATAGAAAAACTTGGAATAACGCCTAATTTTGTTTTTCTTGATCCCGATGAGCCAATAATATTCAAAAATCTTGAAAAAAGAAAACAGGAAAAAAGTATTTCAGATGGCACAGTTGATATATATTTTAAACAAAAAGAAATATTTGAAAAGCCAGAAAATGCCTTAATTATACACTCAAACGAAGAAAATAGTCTAAATTATGTATTAAAAACCATTTTGGAGGCTAAAAAATGAGGCTTGGAATTAATATTGACCACATAGCAACACTAAGACAGGCAAGACTGGGTATAGAACCAGAGCCAATCTATGCAGCTTTAATTGCTCAAGAAGCCCTTGCTGATAATATTACAATGCATCTAAGGGAAGATAGACGCCATATCCAGGAAAATGATTGTATATTGGTTAAAAATACAATCAAAATTCCACTCAACCTGGAAATGAGCATAGAAGAGAAAATAGTAAATTTTGCTTTGAATCTTGTCCCATATCAATCAACACTTGTGCCTGAAAAAAGAAAAGAACTTACAACGGAAGGTGGTCTTGATGTAATATCTAACTTTGAAAAGTTAAAAGAAGTAATAGATAAATTGCATTCAAAAAATATACTTGTAAGTTTATTTATTGATCCAGATAAAAAACAAATTGAAGCAGCAAAAAAGCTTAATGCAGATTCAATCGAAATTCACACAGGTGAGTATGCAAATGCACCGCTATCTCAAAAACTTCAATTCGCAAATACAATTAAAGATGCAGCTATTTTTGCAAAAAGTCTTGGGCTTTGCGTCCATGCAGGGCATGGCCTGAATTATCAAAACGTTAGTCTGATTGCAAAAATCAAAGAAATTGAAGAATTAAATATAGGTCATTCTATTATCTCAAGAGCTGTTTTTTGTGGCTTGAAAGAAGCTATAATTCAAATGAAACAAATTATTGAAAAAGCCAGATGGTTGGCATAGACATAGAACAAACCAAAAGATTTGAGCTAATGCTTAAAAAATTTAATAAAAAAACGCTACATAGGATTTTTTCTCAAAAAGAATTAGATTATTGTTTTTCAAAAAAATTCCCACATATCCATTTGTGTGGCAAGTTTTGCGCAAAAGAAGCTTTTTTTAAAGCAACTAACTTAAAAATACCTCTAAATAAAATAGAGGTTTTAAACGATAAAAATGGTGCAGTGCAAATTTATGTTGAAGATAAAAAATTTAATGCAGATGTTAGCATATCACATACAAGTGAATATGCTGTGGCAATTGTTTTATGCAAAGCTACGTAAAACTCAAAAAAATTTTAGATAACCTGCAACCATATTCTATTAAACTCGGTCTTGAGCGCATAAAAGCGTTGCTAAAAGCTCTATCTAACCCGCAAAATTCTTTTAAAAGTATATTGATTGGCGGCACAAACGGTAAAGGCAGTGTTGCGCAAATGTTAAATGATAGTTTTTTACAAAAAGGTTACAAAACTGGATTGTACACTTCGCCACATCTAATACTATTGAATGAACGCATTAAAGTAAACAACGCTTGCGTTGATTTTGACTTGTTGCTTGATTTGGCACTTCAAATAGAACCTTTAGCCAGAGAATTTGATGTAACCTACTTTGAGTTTTTGACTGCTTTGAGTTTTTTGGCATTTAAGAAATTAAAGGTAGAATATGCAATTTTGGAAGTTGGCATGGGCGGTGAGTTTGATGCAACAAATGTTGTAGAGCCAATTTTAAGTGTTTTAACAAGCATATCTTTCGATCACACAGAACATTTAGGGAAAACAATCGAAGAAATAACAAAAACAAAAATGGCCATTATTAGAAAAATAGGTGTAATTGGTAAAAATTCTCCTAATGTCATAAATTTGATCAAACAATCTTCCAATGCTGACCTTTATTTTGTTGATGAAATATATCTAAGCCGTGCAAAACAATTTGACTTGAATTTTCTAAAATGCGATTACGAAAAAGAAAACCTCGCATGTGCGTTTTTGGCCATTGACTGCTTAAACAAATATTATAATTTGGGATTGGACGCACAAGCTATAAAAAACACATATTGGCCTGCACGTTTTGAAATTATAAAATCAGCTAACAAAACATTTATAATTGATGGTGCACACAATGTAGATGGAGCAAATAGGTTTTTAGAATGTGCAAAAAAAATAAAAGGCTCAAAAATACTAATTTACTCAAGCCTGAAGCAAAAAGAATATCAAAAAATTTTAAATATGCTTTCTTTCTATTTTGATGAAATTATAATAACAAAAACAAACAATCGAAATTCAATTGATAAAGAAGATATCAAATTTGAAAACAAAAATTATAAATTTTTAGAAGACGCAAATATCACTTTACTCTATGCGCAACAATCGAATTACGAAAATATTTTTATAGCGGGTTCTCTTTATTTGGCAGCTTTGGCAAAAGCCTGTATGTTAAAAGAAAACCTACCTTAAACCTTAAATACCTCAAGCCTTATAACATCCAGGCCTTTTTCTTGTACGTCTTTTTCAAGCGCCATAACAAGCGATTTTGGCTTTGTAGGACAAACTTCAACGCAAATACCGCAGCCTTTGCAATGATGATAATCTATGCCTGCCATTTTTTCATCTTTATCCAAAACTATAGATGCATCAGGGCAATACTGCCAGCAAAACAAACAATTTATGCATGTTTTTTCATTCCAAATAGGACGTTCAACACGCCATGAGCCTGTTTCAAAGTTTTCAATTTTTTCTTCTTTTGATTCAATTTCTATAATTTTACTTAAATTTAATACATTCATAAAACGCTCCTAAGTTTTAATAAGGTATCCTGTTTTGAAATGCATTTTGTAATGTTATTTTATCAAGTGAATCGATGTTGTAACCAACAGGTACGCCAGAAGCAGGTTTTGTTATTTTTATATCTTTTGGTAATATTTCTATAATATACTGTGCGGTCAGATTTCCTTCAATGGAATCATCCAACATTAAGATGATTTCTTTAATATTTTGATCATATTCTTTTAGTTTATCTAAATTCAATTCTTTGGCATAAACACCTTCAATTGGTGAAATCAAACCCCATAAAACAAAATAAACGCCATTGTAAATATGCTGAGATTCTAAATTTAATAGTGTTTCTATTGTTTGTACAATACAAATAGTTGATTTATCGCGTGAGCTATCCATGCATATATCGCAAATATCATCTTCGCATAAATTGCCGCATATTTTACACTTTTTTAATTTAATGGTTAAATCAATATTTTTAATTATTTCTTTAGCATCATCAGGGTTGTTCATTAGCCACAAAGCATATCTAAGGGCACTTTTTTCGCCAATTCCTGGTAACTTTGATATTGATCCAATTAAATTTTCAAGACTCTTAATCATAAACCCGGTATATTCAAACCGCCAGTTAGAGCAGACATCTTTTCTTTAACTTTTTCTTTTGCCTTTCTTATAGCTTCATTTACACCAGAAAGCAACAAATCTTCAAGCATCTCCACATCATCGCTAAGCAATTCTTTTGATATTTTTATTTCAACAATCTCTCCATCGCCATTAGCACTTACGCTAATCATACCACCGCCCACACTTACTTGTGTGACCTCTTTTGCAGCTTCCTGCTGAATGCGTTCAATTTCTTTTTGCATTTTTTTTGCCTGACTCATGAGAGAACCCATATCTAAACCGCCAAAACCCTTTGCCATACAATCACCTCTTTGCTATTATTTCTGCATCAAACAGATCAATTACAATTTTTTCCAATCTATCCATCTCATTTGCATTGTTCTGTAAAGAAAGATTATGAGTTTCTAAAATATCTATGTTATCCAAAGTACTTTGTGGTTTTTCTTCAACACTTTGAGTGTTTTGCTGTATTTTTTTATCTGGATCTGCGCTGTATGTTTGTTTTATTATTTCTTCAATCTTTGTAAGGTTCTTTAAGCTTAGAGCTTTTTGAGTTGCTACTTGTAGTATTACTCTATCATCAACCTTATATTTTATTTGCAAAAAAGCATCATAAAAAATGTTTATAAAAGCTGTCTTTAATTCAAGATCGATACTAAGGGAAAGTAATTTTTCAAGTAAAAGCTCTATAAATGTTTCTACTTTTAAATTTTTCTCAAAAAGATAGTTTACTTTTTCAAAAGCCAGATTAGTGTTAAAACTAACAAGCGCATCAATAAATTCGTCGATTAAACTAAAATCAGCTACGCCAAGCACATCCGATACATCTTTTGCAGTGATATTGTCATTTTTATAAGCTACAACTCTATCTAAATAATTTTCTGCTACTCTAAAAGAACCCTGAGCTATTTGAGAAATTAGTTTTATACCTTCATCCTGCATATTTATATTTTCTGTTTCTAAAATTTTTTTTAACTTTTCATAGATTTTTTGCGGAGCGATTTTATTTAACTTAAAGATCTGACATCTTGATCGGATTGTTTGTGGAACTTTTTCTATATTTGTAGTTGCAAATATAAATTTCACATAATCTGGCGGCTCTTCAATTGTCTTTAAAAGTGCATTAAAAGCTTCTTCTGTTAACATATGCACTTCATCTATAATAAATATTTTATATCTTGCGCTAAATGGCACATATTTTATACTTTCTATAATGTTTCTTGCATCATCAATGCGCCTATTTGAAGCACCATCAATTTCAATTACATCAACGCTTTTGCCTTCTGCAATTGCTCTGCAATGCTCACACTCTCCGCATGGCTCTACTGTAGGGCCTTTTACACAGTTTAGTGACTTTGCTATAATTCTTGCAAGTGATGTTTTGCCAGTACCCATTGTTCCATAAAACAAAATAGAGTGATAAAGCCTATTTTGCTCTATAGCATTTTTTATAGTTTGGGTAACAATATCCTGACCGATTACTTCATCAAGGGTTTGAGGTCTATACTTTCTTGCAAAAACTAAATACATATTTTCTTCCCTTAGCGATACCCACCAATAAAGGTTACCTGCTGGGGGCTAATTTGCTACCGTTGCTTCCTTCCGGACCTGGCGGGGTTCGCAAACGCCCCTACAAGTAGCTTCAAAGGTGGGTATCGCTAAAAGTGGCGCGCCCAAGAGGATTCGAACCTCTGGCCTCAAGAACCGCAATCTTGCGCTCTATCCAACTGAGCTATGGGCGCTCAATACCCAACTCTTCGTCTTTGATTATATATTTAGTATCCACAAAAATCAAGCTTAACGGTTCGACACAAAAGTAATCCTATATTGTAAAACAATAATTTTTTTATATAATCAAAAAGCGGAGGTAAAAACTTTGAGATTTAAGGAAATAATAGGAAAACATTATTTGATATTAGATGGAGCAATGGGAACTTTGCTTCAAACATACAATTTAAAAGAATCAGATTGGGGTTTTAAAGTTGGTTGCAATGAAATTTTAAATATTACAAGACCCGATATTATAAAAGGTATTCATTTAGACTATCTTAAAGCGGGCGCTGATATTACAAAAACAAACAGCTTTGGAGCACTTCCGTGGGTACTTGAAGAGTACGATTTGCAAGACAAAACCTATGAAATAGCAAAAATGGCAGCAAAAAACGCCAAGACTGCCAAAGATGAGATTGAATTTACTCTTAAATGTCAAAAATTTGTTGCAGGATCACTTGGCCCTGGAACAAAACTTGCTTCGCTTAATCAAATTGATTTCGATACGATGTATGATGGCTATTTTTTGGCTACATCAGGCTTAATAGATGGGGGTGTTGATTTAATTTTACTTGAAACATTCCAGGACCCTCTGCAAATTAAAGCTGCGCTAAATGGTTGTTTTGATGCCATAAAAGACAAACAAAAAGATATACCTATAATGGTTTCAGCTACTATTGAATTAAATGGTTCTATGCTTATTGGTACCGATGTTGCTACACTTGCTGCAATACTAGAACCGTTTGATATACTAACCCTGGGTCTAAATTGTGGCAGCGGACCACTTCAGGTTGAAACACATTTAAGAAAACTATCTCAAAATTGGGGTGGCTATATTTCTATTCACTCAAATGCAGGATTGCCAGAAAATATTGCAGGTAAAGTATGCTACCCAATGGATCCAGAAAACTTTGCAAAAGCTGAAGCTAAATTTTGTGATATTGATGGTGTAAGTATAATTGGCGGCTGCTGTGGCACAACACCAAATCACATAAAAGCACTTCACGAAAAAATCAAAGACTTAAAACCCAAACCTCCAAAAGGGATTGCCCCAAAAGCACTTGCAAGTTTATACCAGTTTGAGCCACTTTTTCAGGAACCACCACCTTTTTTAATTGGAGAGCGTACAAATGCCACAGGTTCAAAGCAATTCAGAGACTTATTGTTAAAAGAAGATTATGATTCGATTTTATCCATAGCACAAGAACAAGCTTTAAGTGGTGCCAAAGCTTTAGATGTTTCTGTAAATTTTGCTGGCCGTAATGAAGAAAAAGATATGATAGAGCTAATAAGCCGCTTTAACCAAAAAATCTCAATCCCTCTAATGATAGACTCCACTCAACCAAATACAATTTTAAAAGCTCTAAAGCTTATTGGTGGAAGGCCAATTATTAATTCTGCAAACTTAGAAGATGGTACAGAAAAATTTGACAAAATTTGCGAGCTTGCAAAGAAATTTGGAAGCGCACTTGTTTTGCTAGCTATTGATGAAAAAGGTATGGCAAAAACAAAAGAAAGAAAGCTTGAAGTAGCATATAGAATGCTTGATAGAGCACTAAAAAATGGCTTAAGAAAAAGCGATCTGGTATTTGACCTTTTGACTTTTACCGTAGCATCAGCAGAAGAAGAATACAGAAGCGCCGCAAAAGACACAATTGATGCAATAAGCGAGCTAAGAAACACCCATAAAGAAGTAGGAGCCATTTTGGGAATATCAAATGTATCTTTTGGCTTAAATGTCCAGGCGCGAAAATACTTAAATTCTGTATTCTTGTATCATGCAGTTAAAAACGGCTTATCAATGGCTATTGTTAACCCAAAATCCCTAATCCCGTATCCATTAATAAATCCAGAAGACAGGCAAATATGTGAAAGATTAATCTTTAACGATTGGCAAGAAGGTGACCCATTAATTAAATTTATTGAACATTTTTCTAATGATAAAAAAATTGAAGAAAAAGAAACTTTAGAAAACCTGCCACTTGATGAAAAAATAAAAAAGCTCCTAATTAGCGCCCAAACAAATGAGCTACTAAAAGCAGCAGATGAAGCTTTGAAGGTTATGAGCGCTGACAAAATTATAACTGACTTGTTAATACAAGCCATGAAAACAGTAGGTGAGTTATTTGGTGAAGGCAAAATGCAATTGCCGTTTGTTTTAGCAAGCGCTGAAAGTATGAAAAAATGTGTTGATTATTTAAATCAATTTATGAGTAAAAAGCAGAAAAACAAACAGCTTACAATTGTTTTGGGCACTGTAAAAGGCGATGTGCACGATGTAGGCAAAAATTTAGTTGATATAATTTTTACAAATAACGGCTACAAAGTTATAAATTTAGGAACGCGCATAGAAGCTAAAAGCTTTATTGAAGCGGCAAAAAAATACAATGCAGATTGTATTGGCATGAGTGGGCTTTTAGTAAAATCAACAATTGAGATGAAAAATAATATAGAAGAATTTGAAAAAAACAATTTAAAAATACCTGTTTTGCTTGGTGGCGCTGCATTAAATAGCAAATTTGTCGATGAATATTGTAAGCCTATTTACAATCATGACGTATTTTACTGCAAAGACGCTTTTGATGGTCTCAAAGCTATGTCATCTATCGAAAATACTAAACAATCAAAATTTATGAAAAAAGCAAAAAAAATATCAATCAATGAAAATTCAAAAGAAATTTTGTTAGAAAACATCAATTTGCCACAAATTCAAGAAGTGCCAAAAGCACCTTTTTTTGGAAGAAAAGTTTTTGTATCACAAAAAATCTCAAATTACGATTATATGCAAAAACTCGCTTTTGATTGGATAAATAAAAACGCTTTGTTTGTGCGTGCTTGGGGTTATAAAAAGGCTAACTTAAGTGAACAAGAGTATCATAAATTGTACAAAGAAGAAATATTACCGAACTTTGAGAATTTAAAATCATTGCTTATTGAACAGAATATTTTTCAACCTCTTATAATATATGGATATTTTGTATGCAGATCTGATTCTTTATTAAAATTAAAAAATGGCAATATAAAAAGTGCATCTTTATATATACTTGACGAAAACTCATATGAGTTAACTGATCACGCCCCTTTCGAAAAAGCAAAAAATTTTACTAAGTTTATAATGGACTTTGAAAGAGTAGACCATAAACCATACCTTTGTTTAGCAGATTACTTTAGAAACGATGTTAACGATGTTGTAGCTTTAAGTTTGGTTTCTGCAGGACAAGAATTTAGTACTTATGAAAAAAAATTATTTGCCATGGGAGAATATAAAAAATATCATCTTATACACGGATTAGGTATAGAGTTAACTGAAAGTTTAGCAGAAATGGTACACAAGCAAATAAGAATTGAATTAGGCATTGCAAAAAACGAATCAACAAACTTAAGAGATGTAAATTATTCTATGAGGTCTTACCAGGGTGCAAGGTATTCACCAGGTTATCCATCATGTCCCGATTTAAAGTTAAATAACACTATATATAATTTGCTTCAACCAAAAGAATACGGTATAGAAATTACAGAAAATCACCAAATAGTACCTGAGCAATCAACTGTTGCTATAATTATTCACCATAAAGATGCTATTTACTTTTAGTAAGGGCAAAAAACCTTAGTCTTTTGCCCTTTATAGATAAGGAGGGATAGACTAAATCGAAAAGTGATACTTTTCTTT
>NZ_JBMFGQ010000033.1:0-17701 GCF_049977265.1 Desulfurella sp.
GGGTTAAGATGGGTAAATATATGACTCTATGTTAAAAAATCACTTATTGTATAAAAGAAATTTTATCAGAAATATTAATACTAAAACTTAAATTTTTTTAACTCAAATAATTTTTTGTTTTGATTTATTTTTATATGATAATAACCATCTATTGGTATATAAATATAGGGAATATCCTCTTGTCTTTTGTATACAAAATACGAAAGAATCATTCTATTTACAGCGCGATGACCTATTATCAAAATATTATCTATATGTTTGCTTAAATAAATAACTTTTTTTATGCCTCTTTCTATGCGATTTTCCATGGACACATACCCTTCTCCATTAGGGTAAACATAGTAGTATTTATTGTGTTTTCTTGCTTGGTCAATCTCTGGCATTTTTTTGCTAATTTCTTCATAACTCATACCCTCTACTATACCTGCGTTAATTTCATTGAAATCATCAAATGATATAATGCTGCAATTATTTTGGTATTGTTGAATAATTTTGGCCATTTGAACTGTTCTTTTTAAAGTTGAAGTAAAAATAAGCGGTAATCTTTTTTTAGCAAAGTATTGTGCAATTCTATGGGCATCTTGTATGCCTTTTGATGTTAATTGAGCATCTCCGCCTAATCTATCCTCTAGATTGAAAAAAGATTGTGTATGCCTTAAAAGATACAAATTATTGATAAATGGCGTTACTAAAAAATCACGTATTCTCTCGCTAAAAGGTAAGCCATTATCGACCTTATAGTTTAATATCTTATAATTAAAAGTATCCACCTTAATAAAGTTCCGTTCATTTTCCAAAGGAGTATATATGGTTTCGTAGTAATTTATTCTTTTTTTTAAACTATAAATTGATTGCTCTTGGCTTAAATGAGAAAATTCTGGGATACGAGCTTTAAGCCTGATATTTTCTTCTATGATTTCTTGGTCATTATTTATGCATTCTATAAAAAGCAAATTTTCATAGCCCAAAAACGACATTATCCTTTTTCTTCGCTCTAAACTCACATTTGTAGCATCCAATATAGCTACTCTATTTTTCATAAAATGTTGCTGAATAAACTTTTTTGCGCGTTGCAGATTAAGTAGGGCATATCTTTCCCTTAAGGCAGCGCTCTGCTTGTTTGCTGGATTAAAAAATTCTGGATAGCTGGTGTTTTCTTTATTTAACTTTCTCCTTAAATAACCATTGTTGAAAATTTTTACCTTAACACCGTCGCGCTTTAAACTTTCATATAGCTTCCAGGCAAGCGTGCTCTTTCCTCTTGCTGGAAGTCCAACCATAATAACATACAAAAAATTATCCATACTGTTTTTATAAAATAAGGTTATTTCCTAATTATATTTTTCTTATAATCTTAGATACCACAATAGATTAATCAATAAACCTTCCATTTTTTATTTTTCAATTAGCAAGACAACCATTTGCATAAAATTCACCTATATTAAACTTTTTAAAAATATCATCAATATTTAAAATAAAATTTTTCGAATTTTTTTTCATTTTTGAACTTTTACTCTAAATTTTTTTTCAATTGATCAATAATTTCGAATGCTTTTATTAACTCATCTTTTGATATATTAAAATCTGCAAGCAATTTTCGAATATCTGTGCTTGAAATACCTTTTGTGCGTGGCAAATATACAACTTCACAATATTCTCTCAAAAATTCAAATTTTCCCTTCCAATCTTCCCCTATAGCGAATATATCCACAGAGTACTTTTTTACATCATAAAGTTTTTGCTCCCAATTAACTTCAGGTATAGCCATATCCACATGCCTTATGCTTCTTACTATTTCTATGCGCTGTTCAAATGGTATAATTGCTTTTTTGCCTTTGAGTTGATTGAACTCATCTGTAGATACGGCCACAATTAAATAATTACCAAGTTCTTTTAATCTCTTAAATAGATTCAAGTGACCAATATGAAATAAATCAAAAGTTCCATAGGTAATTACCGTTTTTTTACGTTTTGCCATTCTTAGCCTCTTTTATTGTTTTTTCTCATTTATTTTATGCTCCTTACCCTGCAAAAGCCTTACAATATTTGAATAGTGCCTTGCAAGCATTAACAAAAATAGCGTTATAAATAAAAACTTCACGTTTGTGTTGGTATTAACAAAAAGTATTATAGTTAAAGCAATGCCAAAAGACAACAAAGATGCCAGAGAGGCATACCTGGTAATTTTTAGAATAATAAGCCATAGAGCAATACCTATAAAAGCGTATGGGGAAAATAAAAGGCATACACCATAGGTAGTAGCCACACCTTTTCCACCTTTAAATTTCAAAAATAAAGAAAAATCGTGACCTAAAACCGCAAACACAGCAGATATTTCCGCATAAATAGATTTTTTAAAAATAAACCAAACGATAGCTACTATCACTAAACCTTTTAACATATCCAGCAATAAGGTTATGGCGCCTTCTTTTTTACCTAAAACTCTAAAAGCGTTTGAAGCGCCAATATTGCCACTTCCAATTTTTCTTATATCTACACCTTTTATCTTACCAATCAAATAACCAGATGGTATGCTCCCTAAAATAAAAGATACAATGCTAATTAAAATTATAACAATTACGCTCATACATTTTTAACCCACATTAATTAATTTAATCTCACAATTTCCAACGAATTGTTTGCTTCTGGGTTTTTCTTAGATGGTCCTTTTACTAAAACAAAAAAAGAATCTGATTGTCCAAAAATAGATTTTACATATTGCTTATAATCTTGAGGCAGCTCTTCTTCATAAATAGGATAAACACCGTAAGAAAATTCTAAATTCTGAGCAACATTTCTACTATGGGTAATACCAATTATCCATATAGGTAACTTAAAGCGACTCATTCGCCTAGCTGTAGCACCACTGGTGGTTGGCGTAACAAGTAAAATAGGATTTAGATTTTTTACTGTTGTAAATACATTTATTGCCATAGTATCTTCTAAAGAAATAGACTTAGAAGATAGTACCCTGGCTAAAGTCTCATATATCGGGTATATATAGCGCTTATGCTCAACATTTTGGGCTATCTTTGAAAGCATTGATACAGCTTTGTCAGGGTATTTGCCAACAGCCGATTCCTCAGATAACATAACACAATCAGTACCATCGAGAATTGCATTGGCAACGTCAGTAGCTTCTGCACGAGTAGGCCTTATATTATCTACCATAGATTCGAGCATCTGTGTAGCTGTTATTACAGGTTTTCCCAATATATTAGCTTTCTGTATGAGCTGTTTTTGTAAGATTGCAATAGATTCTATGGGTGTTTCTACGCCTAAATCACCGCGTGCAACCATAATGCCATTTGCTTCTTTTAATATTTCATCAATATTTTCAATAGCTTTTGAACGCTCGATTTTTGCTATTATAAAAGGATTATAACTAATTTGCGCGCAAAAGCTTTTAGCGTCAAGAATGTCTTGTTTCGTTTGTACAAATGATACACTTATAGCATCAACATCCATTTGTTTTGCAAAATCAATACATTGTTTTTCAAAATCGCCAATTGCTTTTAGTGGTAAATCAATACCTGGCAAATTAATTCCCTTATGAGAAGATAACTTTCCTCCAACCAAACAAATACAATAAACTTCAAAGCCTTTAATTTCTTCCACCTTGAGTTGCAAAAAGCCGTCATTCAGATAAATAATAGTATCTTTTTTTAGGTAGTTAGAAAAGCCTTCTATATTTACAGGAATTTGATTTTCTTTGGCATTACTTGACAGAACAACTCTATCACCCTCTTTTAACTCTATTGGCTCAATATCTCCTATTCTTATTTTTGGTCCTGGCAAATCACCAAGTATTACAATGCGCCTGTTGAGAGCTGATGAAGTTTTTCTTAAACGATTAATTATTTCTTTATGCTCTTCAAAACTACCATGTGCAAAATTAATGCGCGCAATATTCATGCCTTCTTGCATCATCTTTGATATAATCTCTATATTTGCAGAAGCAGGGCCTATAGTACACACAATTTTTGTTTTGTTTAATGGAAAATCCATCTTTAGCACCTCTCTACTAATTATATTTTTTAACTACTTAGAATTTTTAAATCTTCATTGACATAATTTTTAAATATTTCAATACCTTTTTTAAACTCGTCTTGTTTTATAATTCCGTTAGAAGTTATAACACTTAAAAGCTTTTTTGGCAATTTTAATTCTTCAAAATCAAAACCATTAGTAAGCTTAAACCTCCACTTTAGAGCATGAACTTTTCTTGCGATTTGCCATAGTTTATCATCATCGTAACCATCAAAACCAATAACGCTTAAAATATCTGGTATGAGTGACTCTTTGTGATATACGCCTCTTGCGAACAAACACCCAGCAATTGAGGTAAATATTATACGCCAGATTCCTTCGTTATAAAGTTCCTCCATACGCTCTTCTATGGGTGTTTCATTGTTTTTTAGCTTTTGATCTATGGAGTATCCAGCATTACCTAAATGAGAATGTCTTGTATCGGTAGCATATCCCAAAAATGTCATGATTCCCGTTAAATAACCTGCTGCTTCATTTTTATTGAATAATATAGCAAAATCTTCTCCTCCGTACTTTTTTGAACAAAAATACGACCCTTTTTCTAAATCTTTATAGAATTCATTTGCTCCTTTTGAAATATTTATCAGCACCCTTAAATAGGTTTCACCATCCCCAAAATTTAAAATTTCTCCCATTGTATGCCTAGTATCAATAATGCCTTTTTGAAAAGCTTCACTAGCCCAAGCAAGTGTAACACCCATGCTCATTACATCCCAACCTTGTCGTTCTACTTCATGCAGCAATAAAAACAATGCATCGGAGTTTTCAATTGACAAATTTGAACCAAAAGCATAAATAGGTTCGTGATCATATGTAACTTTTTTTGTTTTATACATATGATGTTCTTTTTCAAACATTACTCTTACTTGCGCAACATGGATACATCCTACCTGACAACCTGCACAGGCAATTTTTTGTGCTAAATGTTTATCAGCCATAGCTTTGCCTGATATTTTATCTGCGCCTTCAAAAAAACCTTGCGAGTAGTTCCTAACAGGCAAACCGTTTATTTTATTAAGTGGCATTACGTTTGCAGCTGTTCCTAAATCGTGGTATTTATGCATTAACTCAGATTGAGTTACTTCTTTGTATAAACTGTTATATATTGCATTGTATTTACCCTTTGGAGCATTCCAATATTTATTACCTGCAATAACAATAGCTTTTAAATTTTTTGACCCAAAAATTGCTCCAAGACCTAATCGACCAAAATGTCTAGAAGAATCCACACTTACGCAGGCTATAGGAGAAAGTCTCTCACCTGCTGGACCTATTTTTATTATACTTTTTTGATTTATATGCTTATATCTATCAAGCAGAACACGCTCACATGCAGTGGCGGACATACCCCGCAGAGAATCAGCTTTTATTATTTTTACATTTTCATTGTAAATTTCTAAATATGAGAAATCTTGTGATTTGCCTATTATGCGCAATACATGGAATCCAGCTTGATACATGGCAAGACCTACATTACCACCAGCGTGCGACTCGCCAAAATCACCAGTCAATGGAGATTTAAAAACTGCTATCGTTTTTGTTATAACAGGAAAATGATTATTTGTTGGTCCAATAGCAAATACAACCACAGAATTTTGCGATAAAGGGTCAGTATTGTCTTTGCATGAATCAATAAATAACTTTGTCGCGGCACCGCTTCCGCCTATATATTCTCTAAATACATCAGTTATATCAACTACTTTAGATTCATTTGTACTTAAATTTATATCAAGCATGTAAAAATTATTCATAACTACACCTCCACGGCTACCAATACGTCATTTGGACAAAATTTAGCGCATATACCGCAGTGGCTGCACACAAGTGGCTGTTTGTTTTCAAAATCCCAAGGCAGAGCATTTGGTATGCATGCTTCAACGCATGGTTTATCCTTGCAATGAATGCACTTTGAAGATTCAAATACTACACCACCACCATCTCGTGGTGTAAGCGCTTTTGTCGGACAAGCTTTTGCACAATCTGGATCAAGACAGCCATAACAAATTCTAACAGAAAATGCACCTTCAACGCCTGGATAGCGTTTTACTATTAAATCAGCTTTTTCGGGTGTTAATGCATGCTGCCAGGTTCTCGCACAAGCAAACATACAACTAAAGCACCCTATACATTGCTCTCTATTTATTACCTTCATAAGCTTAGGCATCATTTACCTCCCAAGAAACAATTAGTGTATATTTTTTGTGCTTGATTTTTTATATAACAAATCAACTATGGTCTTAAGCATTTGAGGCAATGCATCTATATCTTTAGCTGTTACAATATTTTTGTCACACTCTACATCATTTCCTGTATAAATAGCACCTGCATTAACTAAGTCATCTTTTATAGCCATATGAGATGTTAACTGTTTATCCTTAACAATACCAGCAGAAATTAACAACCATGGCCCATGACAAATAGCACAAACAATCTGATTGTTTGTGTACATATACTTTACAAAGTTGATTATTTTCTGATTTCTCCTTAACCTATCTGGGGCATAGCCACCTGGCACAAATAAGCAGTCATAATCTTTTGGATCGACCAAGTCTATTGAATAATTTGACTTTAAAATTAAACCATTTTTGCTTTTAAATTCAGCAATAATTGACGAAATGACATCTACGTCAAAACCATCTTCCTTAAATCTAAACAACGGGTAGATAAATTCTACTTCATCAACAAAATTCTCTAACAAAAGTGCTACTTTCATAATTGTCCCCCTTGGTGTTAATTATTTTACTTTTCTGCAAAAATATACATTTTTAAACACTAATTTTATATTTCATTTTCAAATCTATACTTAGCCTCATTTTTTAAGTTTTCAATATCAACATTATCAAATTCTGGCAGTTTCTTTAAAGTTTCAGCTACTTGACTTATTGCATTAGCGGCTACTGATTGATTTAAGAACGCTAAACGTATGCGTCGCGATAAAATATCCACAATTGTTTGCGCCATTTCATTTTTTACAGCCCAAACAATTTCAGCCTCAATGTATGGATAATCATCTACAATTTTATCACTGAATCCGTTTTTTGCTATATTCATGACTTCAAAAGCTAAATCACCATAAGTGCTTATCAAATGTTTTGCTAAATTGTTACTAATATTGTAGGTATTTCTGAGTTCTTCTTGAGTATTTAGCGTGTATTTTTGTGCACCAAGAAGTTTTATCTCTTTAGTAATACATTTAGATTTAGGTTGTAAATTAAACACTTTAATAATATCATCTACCAAGTCTTGGGCCATTTTTCTATAACTTGTCCATTTACCTCCGGCAATTACTACAAGTCCAGATGGCATAAATTTAATAACGTGTTCCCTTGATATGCTAGCTGTTGTTCCAAACACTCCTTCTTTTGCGAGTGGTCTTATACCTGCCCACTTTGATTTAACATCCGATATATTGGGAACTTGCCTATAGTAAGAAGTCATTTGTTTTAATAAATAATCCACATCTTTGTTAGGCACTTTTGGATGAGCTCGTGGCTTTGTTTCTACATCTGTTGTACCTAGTATAACATGGTTTTGCCAAGGTAAAACAAACAAAAGCCTATCATCTTCAGTTTTTGGTATAAGCAAACCCATATGTGCAGGTGTGTAAATTGGATCAATAGTTATATGTGTGCCCAAAGAAGGCTCTATCATGTTTTCGTGTGAAGGATTATCCATCTTTATTACATCATCCGTAAAAGGACCAGCTGCACTTACTACAATATCAGAACTTATAAACCACTCTTGACCACTTAATAAATCTTTTACTCTAGCACCAATAATTTTGCCGTTTTTCTTTACAAATTCTTTTGCTTCTACATAATTTGCCGCAACAGCACCACTTTGTATAGCACTCAAAATTACAATTAAGTTCATTCTTGCATCATCAAATGTACCATCGCAATAACTAATGCCACCTTTTAAATTTTTTTCTTTAATTAAAGGGAAGTATTTGATCACATCAGATTTACTCATTAAAGTCGTTGGTAGCAACTTTCTTTTACCAGCCATCCATTCATAAATTTTTAAACCACTTAGATAATAAAGTTTTTCAAATTCTGAGTATACAGGTATTAATATAGGCAAAACAGATGACAAATACGGTGCTTGGTTCATCATGATTCCTCTTTCGTGAAGCGCTTCATACACGAAAGAAAATTGAGTTCTATCTAAATGCTTAAAAGCAGCCTCTAAATACCTTACCCCACCGTGTATCAATTTTGTAGATCTTGATGAGGTTTCGCTTGAAAAATCATTTTTTTCTATCAGAGCAACTTTTAAACCTCTAGTTGCAGCATCGAGCGCGATACCCGCACCCGATGCTCCTCCACCTATTATCAAGATATCAAAACATTCGTTTTTTAAACGCTCAATTTGACTGTTTCGTTGCATTGATAACTCCTTTCTTATGCATCAATCCAGTTTTTCGACCTTTCGATAGCTTTTTGCCACTGCGCGTAAAGTCTTTCACGCTCACCTTTTTTCATTTGTGGTTGGTACTGGGCATCTAATTCCCACCTTTTCTCAATGGTATCGACATCAATGGCATCAGCGCCAATACCTGCAAGGTAGGCAGCACCAAGCGCTGTAGTTTCGCTTACCCTCGGTCTTAAAACAGGTACATTTAAAATGTCGGATTGAAATTGCATTAAAATATTATTAATACTTGCCCCACCATCAACCCTCAACTCTGTTAATGGTATGCCCGTCGCTCTAACCATAGCCTCAATCGCATCTTTTGTGCTATAGGCCATCGATTCAAGTGTAGCACGAGCTAAGTGAGCTTTTGTTGTACCTCTTGTAATGCCTATAATTAAACCTCTAGCATACGGATCCCAAAATGGTGCACCTAAGCCTACTAATGCTGGTACAAAATACACCCCACCGTTATCTGTTGCTTTTTTTGCAAGATTTTCAATATCAGGTGAATCATCAATAAGTTTCAGTCCATCTCTTAACCATTGGACAGCTGCTCCTGCTACAAATATAGAACCCTCAAGAGCGTAGTTTGGCTTTTCATTTTTTATTTTCCAGGCAAGCGTTGTAAGCACACCATCACCTATGATAGGTTTCTCTCCGGTATTTAACACCACGAACGCACCTGTGCCATAAGTATTTTTTGCCATACCTGCTTTAAAGCAAGCCTGTCCAAAAAGAGCTGCTTGCTGATCTCCTGCTACGCCTGTTATAGGTATAGAAACTCCAAAGAAAGAAGGGTCAGTTTCTCCAAAACTAGAGGCAGAAGGTTTTACATTAGGCAATACACTTTTGGGTACTTCAAGCATATTGCAGAGTTCATCATCCCAAGATAAAGTATTAATATCAAATAATAAAGTTCTGCTTGCATTTGATACATCTGTTACGTGAGATTTTCCTCCGGTCAACTTATATATAAGCCAGCTATCTACGGTGCCAAAAGCCAAATCTCCTTTTTGAGCTTTTTCTTTTAAGCCATCAATATTTTCGAATAACCATGTGAGTTTAGTTCCAGAAAAATATGGATCTAAAACCAAACCTGTTTTTTGCCTAACAATTGGCTCATAACTTTTTGATTTTAAAACATCACATATACCGGCTGTCCTTCTATCTTGCCAAACAATTGCTCTATGTACAGGTTTACCCGTCAATCTATCCCATACTATGGTAGTTTCTCTCTGGTTTGTAATGCCTATGGCAATAATTTCTTCTGGGTTTATGTTTGCCTTTTTAATGGCATTTTTTGCTGTTTCCAATTGGGATTCAAAAATTTCCTCTGCTTCGTGCTCTACCCATCCAGGTCTAGGAAAATATTGAGTAAATTCTTTTTGATCAACAGATACAATATTACCATATACTGTAAAAATTATTGTCCTGCTTGAAGTTGTGCCTTGATCAAGGGCCATTATGTATTTTTTATCCATTTGACTCCTCCTTTTTTTAAAATTCAATTTTCAAAATTTTCTAATTTATCGTCTAATTTTGATTTATCTAAGACCGGCTGTCTTGCTTCAAGTGTATCACCGATAAACCACTTATATACAAACACTGCCAGTGGTCCGCCAATTAATGGTCCTACTATAGGAACCCAAAAATACCCATGTGGTCCAGGAAATGCATTTGTTCCCCACCCAGCAAGCCAGCAAAATAATCTTGGCCCAAAATCACGAGCTGGATTAATTGCATAACCAGCATTTACACCATAAGACATACCTATTGCAGCAACCGCCATTCCAATTATAAATGGCCCAAGATTGGCTCTTACAGCTAAATTTCTTGCATCAATTACAGCCAAAACAAACAGTAGCAAAAAAAATGTGCCAATAATTTGGTCAATTAAAGGGCCCACCATATTTGAACCAAAATATTGTGCAGGAAATGTTGCAAAAATACTAAATGTTGTAGCTCCACCCGCAGATGCATAGGATGTTACTTTATGGGCTGCATTCCATGCATCTATAGCTTTATAATAGTTTAAATAAACTAAAGCAGCACCAGCAAAAGCACCTGCTGTTTCTGCTATCCAATACGGTATAACCTTTTTCCATGGGAAATCACCTTTTACCGCAAATGATAACGTTACTGCAGGATTTAAATGAGCGCCTGTAACACCACCTGCAACATACACTCCAAATACTACAGCCATAGCCCAACCCCATGTTATCAATAACCAACCACCAGCACCCTGAAAAATCACAAGTGTCCTACCAGATTCGGTCAAACCTACAACTGCAACAGCAACAACTCCTGCCCCAAAAGCTAATAAGACAAATGTGCCCAAAAACTCCGCAAGCATTTCAGCCCAGATACTTTTGGCCCGCCAACCAGATTTAACACCAGCCTGAGACATAAATAAAACCTCCTCTTAATAAAAGTTTCACTAATTAAAATTAAACTTAAATTTAATATAAAAAAATAACAAAGTCAATACTTTTTCACTTAAAAATTTTAATATTTAAATTAAATTATTGTAAATTAAAACCTAACAATCTTATTTTTATAGTAGACAAATCAATAATATTATGTTATTATTAATAACATGTCAAATTTCTTTGTAAAGCAAAAAATTGGTAAAAATATTTATATTTATGAGGTAACCAGTCACTGGGACGCAAAAAATAAAACTACAAAACAAAAACGTAAATATATTGGCAAATTAACGGATAGTGGAGAGATCGTAACACCAAAAAAAAGTGTTTATCCCGTTTCAGCAAGTTATTTTGGTGCTACCTATCTATTTGAGGAGCTTTCAAAAAAAATTGGCTTATATGATTTGTTAAATAAGATTTTCCCCGATAAAGCAGAAATCATTTTAAGTTTAGCCATTTTCTTTGCAATTGAGCGGAAAGATATTAATGATTATCTTGATTATACTAAACATACTCACACTACCTTTAAATGTAATTTGATTAATTTTAACGATATAATAAGTTTATTTAAGGATTTAACAGACGCGCAAACACAACGTAGCAATTTTTTAAAATTATGGCAAGAAAAACAAATACAATCCGATAAAAGTCTATATATTGACATTAAACGCTACCTCGATAAAAGCACCTATAAAAAACAATTCTACAAAACTGATAAGGATTTATTGTTTACTTACAGGATGGGGTTAGTTTTAAATAAAGATACTAGTTTACCTTTATCTTACTGTATATACCCAAACAGACTTATAGATGCTAACGATATTAAAAAATTTACATCAGAGTATGTTACAAATCAGCCAAAAATCTTTTTTCTAGATTCAGATTTTTCTAATATTTCTGATATCGTTTTACTGAATTATTTTAATATAAAATTCATGCTACCCTATAGCGAAAATGTTAACCTGGAAAGTGGCTTACTTAAGAGAGCACTTAAGTATAATTCTAAAATAAGTGATCATAATGGCATAAATTACTTTTTCGCTGATAAAATTTTATACTTTTACAATACCAAACTTAAATTTTATCTTTTTTTTAATGAAAAAGAAAAATTAAGTGAGGCTGATAATTTTATTAGAATATTAAGTGAGTTAGAATCTTTAATAAAACTTAAAACCTTTAACGACACAAATGATGTAAAAATGTTCATGAATGCTAAGTTAAAAAATAGTTCAAAATACTATGAAATATCAGTTGTAAATAAAAAAGCTATTTTAAAAAAGAAAAAATGGGTGATTTCGCATAAACTTAATAACATCACCAAGGTATCACTTATTAGCAATAACACGGACTTAGGTGAAGATGAAATTTTATTAATCCATAAAATAAAACATAATGTGGAAGGCTTTTTTAATTTGACTATAATGGATACTGGAAAATATAGTCTTTTTGTAAAGCCTAGACAGATTTTTGAAGGTGAACTTTTTATACAGTTTATCTCATTAATTTTGTTTTCAACATTTGAAACTACTCTAAAAACACACGAATTGCTTAAAGAATATACAATCGAACAAATCTTAAATGAATTAAAAAATCTGAAAATGATAAGTTTATCAAACAACAAAAACATTTTAAGTGAAAAAAATAAATTACACAAAGATTTATTTAAGATATTTGATTTAAAAGACTCAGAATGATGCATTTATTAATAATAACATGTTATAATCTATATTTTATACTGTTAAAATAAGATTACATTGCAAAATAAATAAATTTTTAAAATGTTATAAAACCATATTGATTTTTATTTAGATTTGCTTTATATTAAGTAATAAATTAAGGAGGTTTAAATAATGATTATCTCAAGAGAATTTGAGTTGCTAAATAAAACTGGTTTACATGCAAGACCTGCTGCAAATTTAGTTAAAGCTCTTAGTAATTTTAATTCCGATATTAAAATCATTTATAATAACAAAGAAGTCAACGCAAAAAGCTTTATATCGATCACCAGCTTAGGTATTGAAAAAGGTTCAAAAATCACCGTTAGCATTAATGGGTCAGACGCAAAAGAAGCTATGCAAGTCATAGAAAATTTAGTTAATAATAGGTTTGGGGAAGAATGAGCAATAATATTGTGCTAAAAGGCACTAAAGCCTCAGAAGGTATAGGCATAGGAAAATTAATTAAAATTGAATACAATAAAACATACAATCAAAAAAACAAAGAGGCTTTGGATACTTTCTATAGCTTAAAACAAAACTTGCTTAACAAAATACACTGGCTTAAAAATATTGACACAAATACAAGTCAAATTTTTGAAATATATGAAGCCATTTTAAACGACCCATACTTTGAAGAATTAATAAAAAAGTATATAAATCAAGATTTAAGTTTATCGGAAACTATTAGTAAAACAGTTTCTGAGATTTCATATCAATTATCAAATACAAATCAATATATGAAAGAGCGTGTTAGTGATATTGAAAGGTTAGGCATTGTATTGCAAAATCCTGATGTGGGTGCTTATCAAGAAAATACAGTAATCTGCTTTAACGAATCTCTTGCGGTTATCGATTTAATAAATATAGATATAAAAAAAATTAAGGGTATAGTTACAAATAGTGGCAGCAAGATTTCACATCTAGCTATTTGGTGCAGAAATAATAATATACCTTTTATTTACAATATTGATACAAAACAACTCAAAGAAGGTCTAGTTGCTGCAATAGATTTAAACGGCTACTTAATAATAAATCCAACTCAAGATTTTTTGGATAAATTAAGTGTCGAGAAACTTCAAAGAGAAAAGATTATCAATAAAGCACAATATTTTAAAAGCAAAGTCTCAAAATTTAAAAACAAAGAAATTAAAATTGGCGCTAATATTGGCAATTTAGAAGATGCATACGTAGCTAGCCAGATAGGTGTTAAAAGTGTTGGACTTTTTAGAACAGAGTTTATGTTTTTAGAAAAAGATAAACCATTGACACAAGAACAGCAATACAAAATATACAAAGAGGCAGCGAGCCTTTTTACAGAAAATGTAATTATTAGGACTATGGATATAGGCGGAGATAAAAAGTTAAACTACCTTGACTTAAAAAACGAGCTAAACCCATTTTTAGGCATAAGAGGACTTAGGTTATCACTAAAGTACAAAGAACTTTTTAAAACTCAGCTAAAAGCAATACTTAAAGCCGCTTATGATCAAAAAAACATTTGTATTATGTTTCCAATGGTCAGCATTGAAGAAGAAATAAATCAAGCAAAAAACATTATAAATGACTTAGCTTATGAAATGGATAAGCAAAATGAGCCATACAGAATACCTCAAATAGGTATTATGATAGAAGTTCCCTCGGCAGCACTTAATGCAGATAAACTAATAAAATTGGTTGATTTTATGTCAATTGGTACAAATGATCTCATTCAATACACAATGGCTATGGATAGAACCAATAATGAAGTTGATTATCTTTATCAGCCGTATAACAATAGTATAATAAAACTCATCCAAAACGTAATTAATGCTTGTCATTTAGATAGTAAGTGGGCAGGAATGTGCGGAGCTATGGCAGGAGAACTTTTATACTATCCTTTGCTTTTGGAAATAGGATTGGATGAATTCAGTATGGAATCATCGAAAGTAATGTTAATTAAAATGTACAATGATTATTTACAAAGTTGTAAACTAAATTTATTGCCATGGGATGATTCAAAGTTGCATTTATTGCAAGAATTATATAAAAACTTTTTAGAGTGGGCTAAAGAATGAAATTTTATTTAAGGAGGATATAAAATGAAAAAATTAATCAACAAACCAGAAAATGCAGTGAAAGAAATGCTGGAAGGCATTGCAAGCGTCAACAAAGATTTAGTGTTAGTAAATTTTGCACCTAACTTCATTTACAGAAAAGACGCCCCAAATAAAGGAAAAGTTGCGGTAATATCTGGCGGCGGATCTGGACATGAGCCGCTTCACGGTGGATACGTAGGACTTGGAATGCTGGATGCGGCTTGCCCTGGTGATGTCTTTACTTCACCTACACCAGATCAAATGTATGAGGCAGCAAAAAGAGTAAATGGTGATGCGGGAATTTTATTTATAGTAAAAAACTATACAGGCGACGTAATGAATTTCGATATGGCAAAAGATATGCTAAGGGCTGAAGGTTTAGCAGTTGAAAGTGTATTGGTTAACGATGATGTCGCTGTAGAAAATTCCACCTACACTGCAGGTAGACGCGGCGTAGGTGGAACTGTATTTGTAGAAAAAATAGTAGGAGCTGCCGCTGAAGAAAAAAAACCACTTTCCATGCTAAAGGAGATAGGTGAAAAAGCAGTAGAGAATGTTAAATCAATAGGAATAGCTTTTACTTCTTGTACGGTTCCAGCAGCAGGAAAGCCTACTTTTACACTAAGCGATGACGAATTTGAGTTCGGTATTGGCATACATGGCGAGCCCGGGAGGGAAAGACTAAAATTAAAACCAGCTGACAAAATAGTAGATATGATGATGGAGGCAATATTCAAAAATATATCTATGAAGCCTAATGATGAAGTAGCATTGCTAATTAATGGCATGGGCGGAACACCGCTTATGGAATTATATGTTGCGGCAAGAAAAGTTAATGAAATATTAACCAGCAGGCAGTTGGTCTTATATAAATATTTAGTTGGCAATTATATAACTTCTCTTGAAATGCAAGGTTTATCAATTACTTTACTTAAATTAGACAGCGAGTTGAAACATTACTTAGACGCCAAAGTACACACAGCAGGGTTAAGGTGGGGTATCTAAATGTTTGATATACATTTCTTTATTAACTTCTTTAGTAAATTTAATGAATATATTCAAGAAAATAAAGATTACTTGACAGAACTGGACTCTGCGATAGGAGATGCGGATCATGGAATAAATATGTCAAAAGGGTGCAAAGTAGCTCTCGAAAAGATTGAAAATTCTAATTTTAAAAGTGTTTCTGATTTATTAAAGTCAATTTCTATGGCTTTGATGTCCTCTGTTGGCGGGGCATCTGGGCCTTTATATGGAACTATATTTATGAGAATGGCTGTTTCTTTAAGTATGACAGATATAGAGCTAAAAAATTTATCAAGTGCCTTGCAAAATGCATTAAATGGAATTAAATCTTTAGGAAAAGCAGAACTTGGTGATAAAACAATGGTAGATGTATGGGAACCTGTGGTTAATGAATTTAATATGTTAGTCGAAAAAAATACCGATATTTTTGACTTGAAAAACAAAATAATTTCACTGGCTGAAAAATCAATGAAAAATACTACTCCGTTAATAGCAAGAAAAGGTAGAGCCTCATATTTGGGTCCAAGAAGTGCAAATCACCAGGACCCGGGAGCAACATCTTCTTACTTATTCTTTAAAGCATTATTTGAAAGTTTGGAGTAAGCGCATGATTGGAATATTAATATTATCTCATTCTAATTTAATAGCAAAAGGCCTATTTGATACATGTAAGCAAATGGCCCAAGAGACTTATATTGAATATGTTGGTGGTATTGAAGATAGATTGGGACTCGATGTCGTGCTAGCTTTAGAAACTTTAAATAAAATGCTTGCTGTTAGCGATGCGGTAATTATATATTCAGATATTGGCAGTACGGTCTTGGCAAGCAAAAGCATTAAAGAAATGTCAATAAAACCAGATAAGGTTTATATAGCTGACGCACCACTGGTAGAGGGTGCTATAGCTGCAAGTGTAGAAACAACATTGACAAACAATGTAGAAGAAATCTTAGAGGAGTCGAAAAAGGCTTGCTTTATGGAAAAAAGCAAATAAGTTAATTTTTTATTTGATTTTTAAAATAGATAACGAAATATTGAGCACCAGAGACCAATGTGAGAATAACTGCCAAATATAATATAATAATACCAAACTGATAAAAAGATTTGTTAATATAGCTAAAAATCAAGAAAACGATAGAAAAAAATTGCGTAAACGTTTTCCATTTGCCTATCCTTCCAGCCGGAAGAATATAATTTTTTGATGCCATTTCTGCACGCAAACCCGTAATAATAAGCTCTCTAAACAAAATTATAAACACCAACCAAAAAGAAATATCTAGTGTTTTTATCATGTAAATTAAAATACCCATAATAAAAATCTTATCCGCTAAAGGATCCAACAGTTTTCCTGTACTTGAAACTATATTATACCTGCGTGCCAGAAGGCCATCCAGATAATCGCTCAAGCCTCCAAACAAAAAAAGTACCAATGCCCAATATACTAAATGATATTCCAGTAAAAGTATTATAGGTACTACAAGAATAGTTCTTACAATCGAAAGTAAATTAGGCAAATGTTTCATGCTTAAAGATTAAACCATTTTTTTTGCAGTGTCAATATTTTTATGTGTTTTCCAATTATACGTACTATGAACCTTCTGAAAAAATTTAAAATTTCTATAATTTACATTTATTAATTAAAGTTTAAAACAGCCAAAAATGGCTTTAGATACCTTAAAAAAGCATGCTGCAAACTAAAGCGTATAATCATACTTTGTCCTAAGGGCATCTTGCACACCCATTATAAAACATATACACCTTTTTGCCAGGTTTTTTTATACAAAAAACCTAACTGTAAAATTTATTTCTAAATTTTACATCTTTGATCTATGTCTAAAAAACTCCGAAACCCTCGTAAAAGTTTAGATCATAAAGCTGCTACCATTGTCTTTAATATATTGAATAACCCCTTACACTTTTTATTTTTATTTAAAATAGTTTATACTACAACACTAGCTACTCAGAGCTATCAAGCATTTTTGCACATTTT
>NZ_JBMFGQ010000034.1:0-17540 GCF_049977265.1 Desulfurella sp.
CTGCACTAAAGTGACGAAGATGGGTTACCCTTTTGCATCCAAACTCACTGGAAAGTTTTTCTATCTGGTTTTTTACTGTAGAAAAATCTCTTGTGGTGCCTTCAAAGACTTCTACTGATACAGGCTCTCCTTTAACGTCACAAAGCAGTCCAACAACTATTTGTTTTTTTGCCTTCTTTTTTGTCTCTGTTGTAGCCGTATAATGCAAAAGCATTATACTGTCCTTCCAAATAGCTTGAGGTTATGTCGTATAAAAACAGTTCATTGTTTGAATCATGACTTAGTTTAAAGAGTCTTTTTTCGGCTTGGCTTTGGATTTTAGAAAGCCACTTTAGATTTTCATACAAATCATCTTCATTAAAGCTTTCTTTAATCTGAACCACACTGCAAGCACAATTTGTCTTTGCAAGCATTACAGAGTTTAATATACAGTCGTGTTCAATTGCCCTTGCAATGATATGCCATAAAGCAAGCTTTGATTGTTTTTCATCTTTCAAAGACTCTAAAACTTCAACAACGCCTAAGCGCTTTAAAAGAGTGTATACTACATATACAGTACCAAAGCTTTCTTTCTGTGTTATATTAGAGATGATATCTGTTGTAAAAGGCTCTTTTGATTTTTCTTGCTTTAATAAAAACTTTAGATTTTCTATGAAGTCTTTTGAAATATGTGTTAGGTTTGCTATAGTTTTGTGTTTTACTTTTCCGTTTTCTCTGTATGACTCTCTAAAAGAGTATACACATATGAGAAATACTGCCGTCTCTTCTTTTTGTTGACACTTCTGCAATGTACATAAACACGTAGTGTCATAATAAAACCAATATATCAAGTATAAAATAATAATACATGGCTACAAAATAAAGCCTGAAAAGCAAGATATTGCTAATTTAACAGTGTAAAGAGAGGAAGTGGGTCTGGAACATGGGCTGAAATCTGATAGCTCAACCAAACTGCCACTTTCAGCTATGGCAAACTCCATTTCGCTTATACCTATATCTGCAGCATTTGCAGTATATTTGTCTCCATCAAAATAAATATTTAAAGATTCATCAAGCAAAGATTCTTCCAAGAAACTCCTTGTTAAACCTGAACTGTCTGCAATGATATTTTTTGCTTGCTGTTTTGATATTATATCCTTAAAAATAGACCTTGCCGTTGAAATATCGGTAAAGTACACCTCTACAGAATTGCCCTTGCCTGCCTTTACTTTCTTTTCAAAAGTATGCAAAGCTTCTAAATCGTTGTTTGAGAATTTATTGTTCCAAAGCATTTTGAAATCTCCTTTAAATAAATTATATTTGAATTTGTTTTAAATCTAACATTAGTTTTTATTTCACGTATTAGCAAAGTTGTCAAGCAAAATTTATGAACCTTAGCTTTATTTTTTCGGTATTTATTATTTGTTTATTTGACAAAAACCAAAAAATATTGTAAAAAAAGTTAGTTATTTAAAAATGAATGCTTTTTAAAAAA
This sequence comes from Desulfurella sp., assembly GCF_049977265.1. Classification (GTDB taxonomy): domain Bacteria; phylum Campylobacterota_A; class Desulfurellia; order Desulfurellales; family Desulfurellaceae; genus Desulfurella. The sequence goes on from NZ_JBMFGQ010000034.1 coordinate 1,475, forward strand.
TTGGAGAGTGTATGAAAATTGTAAATTTAGAAAGCTTACAAAATCAACCAGTAGAATTTAATGGTAAAATTGTATCTGGTGTTAGTATTAGATGGCTCATAAAAAAAGAAGATGGTGCACCAAATTTTGCTATGCGCTATTTTGAAATGCAACCTCACACAGAAATTCCAGCACACTTTCATCCATGGGAACATGAAATTTTTATATTAGATGGAGAGTGTGAAATTACTGCTGGAAATATTACTAAACATGTTTCTAAAAACTCAGCAGTCTTTATTGAACCTAATATAGAACATTCTTACAAGAATAATAGTGACAAATTATTAAAATTTCTATGTATTATACCCCATACGTAAGAAACCAAAATACCTTTTTCCTTGATTTTTACTGAAATGCTTATATATTAACGAGTTGTCATAATTTTTGTAGTGTTTTTGTTTGCAAAGGATAAAAAATGGAAGATAGAAAAGTTAATCCATACATTATAGCATTAACTGTTATGCTACCTACTTTTATGGTGCTCATGGATACCTCTATTGTTACTGTGGCGCTTTCTTACATGGCAGGACCATTATCTGTAACAACAGATGATGCTACCTGGACACTCACCGTTTATCTAGCTGCCAGTGGTATAATTTTACCTATAACAGGTTTTCTTGGAAATAAATTTGGCAGAAAAAATTACTTTCTTATAAGTATAATTGGTTTTACTGTGAGTTCTTTTTTGTGTGGTATTGCTCCAACTCTTGATTTATTATTACTATTTAGGGCTATACAGGGTTTTGCGGGTGGTGGTTTGCAACCCATATCCCAAGCAATACTAATGGAGAGTTTTCCTTTAGAAAAAAGAGCCCAAGCCATGAGTATTTTTTCAATTGGCGTTATATTTGCCCCTATTTTGGGACCTGTAATAGGCGGGTGGATTGTAGATAGTTACTCATGGAGATGGATGTTTTTAATTAATGTACCATTTGGCATATTAGCAACAATAATGACACTAATGTTTATATTTGATCCACCATATGCAAAAGCAAATAAAACTCTAAAATTAGATTATGTGGCTTTAAGCTTTATTGCAATAGGTATTGGTGCACTTCAGGTAATGCTAGATAGAGGACAGGAAGATGATTGGTTTAATTCAAATTTTATTGTAATTTTGGCCCTTTTGAGTTTTTTCTTCATTTCAATGTTTTTAATAAAAAATTATTTTTCAGACAAACCAATTATCAGAATGAGTTTACTTAAAGATAGAAACTACGCTATAGCAACACTTGCTATGTTTTTTTTGGGATTTTTGTTTTTTGTTACGTTAACTCTTTTACCAGAGCTTATGCAAACATTAATGAACTACGATGCTTATAAAAGTGGTCTTATTATGATGCCAGGCGGTATTGCAAGCTTACTTATGGTTATTGTTATTGGAAAAGTATCAAAAAAAATCGGCTTTAAAGCGCTGATATTTTTCGGCGTATTAATTGGTTTTTACGCATTATATCTCATGGAACAAATAAATCTTACCGCTTCACCCTATTTTTTGCTTCTTGGACGAGTACTTATCGGTTTTGGTTTACCGCTGATCTTTATTCCTATCAATGTAGTAGCTTTTATATTTTTAAAAAACGAGGATATGGGTGAAGCAAGTGGGGTGTTAAATTTTACAAGAAGCATTGGCGGGAGTTTTGGTATATCGCTTATGGCTTCTACTATGCTAGCTCATCGTGAAGCTTTTCAAAGAGATGCACTTGTACAAAATATTTCCAACTCGAACCCTATTTTTCTCCACTACATAAATACATTGCAAAGCTACTTGTTTTATTATTTTGGTTTTGACCCAAGTCTCGCCTACCATAAGGCAATTGGTTTAATTAACAAAGCTATTAATACACAAAGTGCTATAATGGCTTTCCAGGATGATTTCCACATTATGATGTGGGTTATATTGGTATTTCTGTTTTTCTTGCCATTTATTAAAACTAAAACACAAAAAACTCAAAAAATAATTATATCAGAAATGTAGTTTTTAGTTTACCTTGATTTGACTTTATGGGATTATAAACATATAATATTAAAAACTGAAAGGAGGAAGTGATGAATCTTAGAAACAAAATTGTGAGTTTTGGATTAGTAGCTACTCTTGCGACAACAAGTTTAAGCTTGACAAGTTGTCAAACCATGCAGCAACCTACACAGCAAGGTTATCAAGGTGCTGGTACTGGTGCATTACTAGGTGCTGTGGCTGGTGCTTTATTGAGTCCAGACAATAGATGGAAAGGTGGCGCAATAGGTGCGGCTTTAGGTGCTGTGGCTGGTTACACATTGTCTCAAATACAATCTCAGTCTGCTCAGCAAGCAGCCCAATACAATCAGCCAGTACAATATCAAACAACAACAAACGACGGAACACAAGGTGTTGTAAAAGCAGAACCAATTGGCTACAATCCTCAAACAGGTTGCAAAAAGGTTAGAATCAAAACCTGGCAAAACGGCCAGCTAATAAGCAATATAGTAAAAGAAGTCTGTCCTGCACAATAAAAAAAGCCAGCAAAGTACTTAAAAAGCGCTTTGCTGGCAAACAATTTACTCTTCTTCGTAAGGCTCAAAATCTACTTTAGCAGCCCCGCATACTGGACATTCCCAATCGTCAGGAAGTGTCTCAAAAGGTGTGCCAGGTGGAACATCTGCGTCAGGGTCACCTTTTTCAGGATCATAAATGTAGCCACATACTTTGCATTTGTATTTTTTCATAAACCCTCCTGGTTTGACTCTAAAAGTTTCTTAAATGCTGCAAATATCTTTTTATGTCTTATCTCATCTTTTAAAACATCTTCATAAATAGCTTTTGTTTCAAGATCATTTTCTTGTTCGCACACCTTTATGTGTTTTTGGTACATTTCTATAGCGCCATCTTCTGCTTTTTCGTTTAAGTCTATTATTTCAACTAAATCGTTAGAAAAGTGAACCATGTCTGGCGTTATGGCTTCCCTTCCTCCAAGTGCTACTACACGTTTGGAAAAACTTTCCGCATGTTTCATTTCTTCAACAGAAATACGCTCAAGCATTTCTCTAACGACCGGATGTTTATCTTTTGGCATTCTATAGTGACCAGCCATATATTGCATAATAGCACCAATCTCTGACTGGATAGCTTCGTTTAAAATGTCAATTATTTTTTGGCTCATGGCATCTCCTTGACTTTTTGAGCTAATTGTTTGCCAATCTCAAATGCTTTTTGTAAATCTTGATCAGTTGGTCTAAATCTTATCCTGAATGGCTCAAGTGGCATAGTAAACTTTATATCCTTCATCCTTTGGGTAATAAGCTTTGATGCTTCGCCGCTCCAACCGAAAGAGCCAAAAGCAAAACCCATCTTGCCTCTAATTTTAATTGTAGCAAGACTTGATAAAAATTCCCAAATGGGCTCTACCGCATCTCCATTTATTGTAGGAGAGCCTACAGCAACTAAAGATGCTCTTTGCACTGTATCCAAAAGGTACGGTTTTTCTTTTTCAATAACATCAACAATATCTTTTGTTATTACTTTTACACCTTCTGATTGTATCCCGCGTGCTATTTCTTGAGCCAATTTCTTCGTATAGCCGTATGCAGAAACATAAAGCACAGCAGCTAACTTTTCCTGCATAGGTTGAGACCATTTTTTATATAGCTCGATATAGTGTTTTGGTTGCGTAAGTATTGGGCCATGACTCGGTGCTATTATGTCTATATCAAGCTTTTCAATTTTTTCTATGTGTTGCAATACATACTCTTTAAACGGTCTCATTATGCCATCAAAGTAAAACCTAAAATCTTCAGAAAAATCTTCTACTTGTGTATCAATCATCCTCTCATCGCAAAAATGGCTACCTAAAAAGTCACATGTAAAAAGTACCTTACTTTGTGGTATATAAGTAAACATTGTATCTGGCCAATGCACAAAAGGAGCAATTATGAATTTTAGTGTTTTTCCACCAAGATCAATCTCTAGATTATCATCTGCTTCTATACACTTAAAATCCTTATTGTTAATTATATTGTCAAGAAAAACTTTGCCTTGTTTGCTAACAATAAGAGTAACATTTGGCATATACTCTAGTAATTTAGGCAACGCACCTGAGTGATCTGGCTCGTTGTGATTTACAACCAAATAATCAATTTCTTCTGGCTTGACATTTAATTTTTCTAAATTTTCAAGAAAACCTTCAAAAAAAGGTTCTTTCACTGCATCAATTATAGCCTTTTTGTTTGTGCCTTTAACCAAATAAGAATTATATGTTGAGCCATGTGCTGTGCGCATTATGATATCAAATATCTTTAATTCGGGATCAAGTGTCGCAACCCAGTATATGTCATCTTTTACCTCAAATGGGTCTCTTCCTGCTTTCAAAGTTTGCCTCCTGATAAAAAAGCACATGCTTTTTAGCATGTGCTTTAGAACTTAATCTATTCTACTTTTATATCTTTTGAATTTTCCCATACACCGTGAATATTGCAGTAACCCCAGGCAAAAAGCGTTGCATCTTCTTCAAGTCTAATCCTGAAAGTTGCTGTAGAATCTGTTACTTCTGGTTCAAAAATAAACTTTCCTATTGATTTTGCTACGCCACTTTTTGGTACAACAAAACCTTCGATCCATCCAATATAGTGCTCTTTTGTATTTGGATGCGGTATATCTTTGCCTACAGTCACGGTTACGCTAAAAAATTCACCTTTTTTAACTGTACTTGGCGCATCAATTGATGGTACGTGTTTTTCTTTTTTTTCATCTGCCTCATATTTAACAAAATCTGCTAACTTTGACATAAAAACCTCCTTTTATTTTAATAATTCAAAATCACTTTTTGCTGCCCCACAAACTGGACATATCCAAGTATCTGGTATATCTTCAAATTCAGTACCTGGTTTTATGCCGCCATCTGGGTCGCCAACTTCCGGATCATAAACCCAACCGCATACTTTGCAAACATATTTTTTTCTAATTTTTGATTCTTCGTGAATTGGTGTAGATTTTGGTGCCTGAGCATTTTTAATCTCATGATAATACGCATAAGTCATTGGTTCTTCTTTCTTAAATATATCGGCATCAATTACCTGGCCAATATAAAGTGTATGCGTAAATACATCCAAACTGCTTATAACACGACATTCTATAAACCCCAATGTATGCTCAAGCACAACAGGTATTCCATTTTTTGTAAGCAGATGGCTTATTTTTTCAAATTTATCAATATTTCTGCCACTTTTAAAACCGAAATTGCCAATAAGTGATAAAGGTGCCGTTTTAGCTATTATAGAAATAGTGAATAATTTGCTTGTTTCAATAAATTCATGAGTATAGTTGGATTTATTAATAGATATGGCTATAGTATTGGGATTATCTGTAATTTGAAATGCAGTATTTGAAATTTGGGCATTAATTAAGTTATCCTTTTTGGAACCTACTATATACAATCCATAATTAATTAAAAAAAGTGCTTTTTCATTCATAATAAACTTCTTTAAAATTTTTCAAAAGCGCTAGCTGGTGCGCCACATACTGGACATTTATCTGGTGCTTTATCTAATGCTACATAACCACATACGCTACATAAAAATATATCTTTGAAATCTGCGTCTTTATTTTGCTCTAGAGCTTCTTTGGCTTTTTCATACAAACTTCTGTGGTCTTTTTCTACCTGCAAAACTTGATTAATCCACTTGGCTGCCTTATCTTGGTTTTGCTCTTTTGCTACAGCTTCATAAGCAGGATACATCTCTTCACTTTCAAAATTTTCGCCTTCCCATGCACTTTTTACATTATCAAGCGTTGAGCCAACACCGCTTAGTAATTTGAAGTGCCCTGATGCATGTATTACTTCAGCTTGACTTATTGCCTTAAAAAGTCTTGCAATGTTTGTCTTTCCTTCTTTTTCCGCTGCTTTTGCAAAATTTAAATACTTCATATGCGCCTGCGATTCACCAGCAAACGCCTCCCACAAAAATCTTTCTGTCATCTTTGCCATACTTATACCTCCTTTTTCTTAAATGAATCTTTGCTTCCACATTGCGGGCATTTTCTTGGTTTACACTTAGACTCTTTCTCATAACCGCATTTTTCACATTTGTAAACTGCCATTTAACGCCTCCTTGAGTTTCGATCTTATTAAATTTTAATAATAATTATCAGAAAGTCAAGACTCAAGTATGATATTGTGCGTTAATTTTTATATATTCGTTTGTCAAATCGCTAAAATACAAATTAAAATTAGAGCCACCAATATTTAAATTTATGTATATCTTTATAGAATTATTTTCTCTCATATATTCTAAAAGAGCGACTTTATTAAACTCTTGAGGTTTTCCCCATGAAAAAACAGTTATATCTCCAATTTTAATTTCTAATTTCTCTACATCCATATTGGCACCAGAATAGCCAACCGCTGCAATAATTCTACCCCAGTTTGGATCTTTGCCATAAATTGCCGTTTTCACTAATTGTGAATTAGCAACACTACGAGCTATCCTTTGTGCATCCTCATCTGTATTTGCACCAAACACTAAAACTTCACAAAATTTTGTTGCTCCTTCACCATCTTTTATAATCTCTTTTGCCAAGTATATACAACATTCTGTTAATTTATCAACAAAATACCTGTAAAATTCATTCTCTTCGCTAATTAGTTCGCCAATTTCATTGGTAGAAACAAGGAGCACTGTATCATTTGTTGACATATCACCATCAACACTGATCCTATTGAATGATTTATCCACAGCTTCTTTTAGTGCAGATTTTAGTGAATTTTTGCTCAATCTTAAATCAGTAGCAATAAAAGATAACATAGTAGCCATATTAGGCTGGATCATGCCAGCACCTTTTGCCACAGCACCTATATGAAATATCACACCAGCGTATTCGCACTCCATTGATATAATTTTTGGATTTTTATCTGTAGTTAAAATAGCTCTGGCTAAAATTTGTGAATTTTTACCTAAATTTATTTTAAGCTTTGTTAAAGCATTTGTTACTTTTTTTGTAGGAAATTCCTCACCAATAATACCCGTTTGAGCTATAAATACTTCATTATCGCCAATATTAAATTCTCTGGATAGTTCTTTTATTATCTCTTTGATAGCTTGAGCACCATTTATATTGCAAGCGTTGGCGTTACCACTGTTTATCAGTATTGACCTAATATATTCTTGTGTTTTGCAAAGCTCTTCATCATATAATACACAATGTGCTTTAACTTTGTTAGTTGTAAATACTGATGCAAACGTTGCTTTTTTTTCAAAAAATATTAAAGCTAAATCATCTCCTTTTTTCTTAATACCAGATCTAATCGCTGATGTCTTAATGCTATCAAAAACATCAAAACCTTCATGTGTAACTTTACAATTCATGGGTAATATGGCTTTAAATCCAAGCCTTCCTCCTCATTTATACCAAACATTACATTCATATTCTGTACAGCCTGAGAACTTGCACCTTTAAGTAAATTATCAATAACGCTAATAATAATAATCCTTTTATTTGCTTTATCAAGTGCAAAAGATACATCACAAAAATTTGTACCCGTGCAGTTGTTTATTTGTGGCAACATTTTTGATACTCTAACAAAAGGCTCGTTTAAATAGAACTTTTCAAGTTTTTCAAATAAAAATTCTTCATCAGATTTGTCAACTAAACCTGCATATGCAGTAGCCAAAATCCCTCTATTTATTGGAAGCAAGTGTGGAACAAATGTTACATTTACACTCTCAAATAAGCTCAGCGTATATTCTATTTCTGGTTGATGGCGATGCTTTGCAGGCGAATAGGCTTTAAAAGAAGACTCAATTTCACTAAAAAGCAAATCTTCCCTTAGCGATTTGCCAGCTCCAGTTACACCGCTTTTTGCATCAATAATAATATCACTTTCAATAATATCTAAAAAAGGCAGTACAGCCAAAATACTGGCTGTTGCATAACAGCCAGGGTTTGCAATAAGTGAAGCTTTTTTAATTTTTTCTCTATTTAATTCAGGTAGACCATAAACTGCTTCTTTTATTAAATCGGGGCACAAGTGTGGTTTATACCACTTTTCATACAAATCTTTCGGTAACCTAAAATCTGCGCTTAAATCAATAATGCGAACCTTACCAAATAGCTTACAGGCAAGCTCCATTGAAACGCCATGCGGTAAAGCCAAAAATACCACATCTAACCTACTAAATTTATTTTCATCTATGGGTTCTATTATTTTATCACAAATATTTTTTAAAGAAGGAAAAACGTCACTTAAGGGTTGCCCTACATGACTTCTTGATGCTAAATAATCTATTTCAACCAAAGGATGGTGCAAAAGCAACTTGACAAGTTCTAAACCTGTAAAGCCGCTTACACCAATTATGCCAACACGTAGCATAAATAAATTTTATCGCTTTGACCATTGGAAAGATTTGCGTGCCTTTTTTAAGCCATACTTTTTTCTTTCTACGCTGCGCTGATCTCTAGTTAAAAAGCCTAAAGGTTTTAAAATAGTGCGAGCTTGTGGGTCAAACATAACTAAAGCCCTGCTTATGCCATGTCTTATTGCTTGCGCTTGTGCAGAAAGGCCACTACCTGATACCTGACAATCGCAGTCTAGTTTCGTTTCGTACCCAGTAGTTTTCATAGGTTGTTCTACTACGAGCTTTAAACTATCTAAACCTCCAAAATATTCATTCAATGTTTTACCATTTATACGAACAATACCACTACCTTCTTTCATCCAAACCTTACTAACAGCTGTTTTTCTTTTACCGGTAGCATAATATTTATCCATACTTATTCTCCCACTTTTATTTCTTGCGGTTTTTGAGCTTTATGAGGATGATTTTCATCAGAATAAACTTTTACTTTATCGATAAGTCTATTTGATAATCTATTCTTTGGCAACATACCCCATACGCCATGTTTAATCATGCGCTCTGGATTCTTAGCCAACAATTTCCTTGCTTTAATCTCCTTTATACCACCCATATAACCGCTATGCGTAAAATATTTTTTCTGATCAAGTTTTTTACCTGTTAACGCTATATCCTTAGCATTGATAACTACAACAAAATCACCACAATCAACGTTTGGCGTAAAGGTCGGTTTATTTTTACCTCTGATGATATTGGCAATTTTAACGCACAAATCACCAAGAACTACCCCTTTTGCGTCTATCAAAAACCATTTTTTGTTTAAAACATCGCTTTCTGCCACAAAGCTTTTCATCAAATTCCTCCCATAAAATAAGACAACTCTTATATTAATCGATTGAAGTCGATTTGTCAATTACTTTTTCAATAAAGAATTGCTCTTGATTAATTGAATTCTTTGAGTAAAATAATAAGTGTGAACATGTGTAAATTTATTATAATATCAGGAAAAGTGCAAAATGTTGGTTTTAGAGCATACCTTGAAAATATAGCAAAAGAATTAGGACTTAGTGGATATGTAAGAAACGTAGGCACTAATATAGTAGAAAGTGTTGTGTGTGGCGAAAAAGAACTCATTGCTCAATACATAAGTGCTTGTAAAATTGGTCCAAAACGAGCAATAGTTGAAAATGTTGAAATTAAAGACTCAGAAAAAAACAATTACGAGGGGTTTAGTATATGGCTGTAGAGTATGAAACAATCCTTGAAAAAGCAGTTGAATCTTTTTTTTCTGATAAATTCCAACTAGCAAAAAGTTATTTTATGCTTTTAAACAATCATGATAGTAATTTTTCCCAAATAGCTTATTTTGGTATTATTTGTGTGGACTCCATAGCAAACGGCTACATTGAAGCAAAAGATTTATTTAAATATTTCTTGCTATCAGATCAAACCTCGCAAAAAAATATGATAGATTATTTTTTTGATCATGAAATTTCTTACGAAGAGTTTAGTATAGATGAAATAGATTATAATGAACAAACGGTCTTACTTGATTCCTTAACAGGTGATAGTACATACAGCGATATAATGCTTGGCGAGATATTCGAAAAGATGGGCGATGCTCAAAAAGCACTTGATTATCTTACTAAAGCTTTACAAAAAAGACCTTTTGATAGTCTGCTTCATAAAAAGGTCAGCAATTTAGGTAAAAATTTAAAACAATGAACAACTTGCTTGATTCTTTGAAAAAATCTCTGAACCAGCAGTTAAAAGCAGTAAAAAAAATAGAAAAAATACTAGATGATTCATTTGTGGAAATTATTAATCAAATAGACAACTGCAGTGGTAGAATAATTTTTCTTGGGGTTGGCAAATCAGGCCTTATTGCAAGAAAAATAGCTTCAACTTTATCAAGCATAGGTGTTGCTTCGATATTTATTCACCCAACGGATGCATACCATGGCGATCTTGGTATGCTAAAGCCCAATGATTTGGTTGTTTTTTTATCAAATTCAGGTAATACTGCTGAAATACTTGGTTTAGTTAGTCCTATCAAAAGAATGGGTTTAAAAATTATTTCAATTATTGGAAATACAAATTCTGAGCTTGCAAATTTAAGTGATTTTATTTTGGATGCAAGCATTGAAGAAGAAGCCTCGCCAATTAAACTTGTACCCATGGCTTCCACCACAACTGCGCTTGTAATTGGTGATCTCATAGCTTGCGGTCTTATTGTAAAAAGGGGCTTCAAAGACGAAGATTTTGCAATGCTTCATCCAGGTGGTTCTATTGGTAAAAAATTACTTACATTTTCAGAAGATCTAATGCATAAAGGTAAAGAATTGCCTACTGTTTATTTAGACGATGGCTTTGAACAGGTACTTTACGAGATTTCTTCAAAACGCTTAGGCGTTGCCTTTGTAGTAGATGATTCTTTGACACTTTTTGGTGTTATTACAGATGGAGATCTAAGAAGGATTTTAGAAAAATACAAAAGTGAAGTTTTTAGCCTTAAAGCTAAAGATATGATGACAAAAAATCCAAAAATAATTGAAAAAAAGGCACTTGCAATTAAAGCTGCCAATATGATGCAAAGTTACTCAATTACAAGTCTTGCTGTGTGTGAAAATAATAAAATTATTGGCGTTATACATATTCACGATATAATGAAAGCAGGTGTCATATAGTGATAAAAGTTATTGTAATGGATGTTGATGGTGTCTTAACTGATGGCAGGATTATTATTGACGAAAATGGCGCAGAATATAAATTTTTTGATGTGAAAGATGGCCATATCTTTCACATAGCCCAGAATTTAGGTTTAAAAATAGCATTTATTTCTGGCAGATACTCCAAGGTTACAACGCAAAGAGCAAAAGAGCTTAACGTTGAATTATGCATTCAAAACCAATTGGATAAAACACAGGCTCTTGAATATATAAAAAATTATTACAATGTAGACTACTCAGAAATTGCCTACATTGGTGATGATATTATTGATATTAAACCAATGGAAAGATGCGGTTTTAGCGCAGCACCAAATGATGCCCACCTAAAAGTTAAAATGGCAGCAAGCTATATTTCTTCAAAAAATGGTGGCAGAGGGGCAGTTAGAGAAATAGTAGAAGAAATTTTGAAAATCAATGGTTTTAAAAACTTTTGGGATTAACAGATGTGGGTTAGAGGTACAGAAATTATTCTTGGCATTATAAGCATTATTTTAATTATGTATATATCAAAAAGTGTGTTTAATATTCAAACAGCACAAAAACAAAAAACTCAAATTAGCTCTTATGCAGAAGATATTCATATAATAAGGCTTTCTGATAATTCAACTCAAATAGTAAATGCGTCATTTGCTCAATATATTGGTTCTACTATTTTTGCCAAAAATGCTTCTTTTTTTAACAAAGGCAAAACAGAGTTTAAAATATCAGCAAATGAAGTATATATTTACCAGAACAATAACGCTTCGCTTATAGGCAATTGCACAGCTAAAGGTAAAAATTTTGTAGTAAAAACTCAAAAAGCTTACTGGGATAATGCAAACGAAACTTTATCCTCAAACACAAAAACCCGCTTAGAATCAGAAAAAATTGATATAAAAAAATCAAATGGTTTTTCTTACAACAAAAACACAAATACTTTAGTGGTATATAAGGCGGATGTATGGATAAAGTAAAAACTCTAAGATGCGCTTCGGATAAATCAATTTCTCACAGAAGTGCAATTTTTTCCAGTATTGCATCTGGAAAAACGACAATAAAAAACTATTTATTTGCACAGGATACATTAAACACGCTTGAAGCCTTTAAAAAATTAGGCGTAGATATAAATATAGACAAAAATAAAGTAACAATTAAAAGCACAGGTAAATACTTAAAAGAACCTTTTGATGCCATTGATTTAGGTAATTCCGGTACAGGCATCAGATTAATAAGCGCGGTGTGTGCTGGTCAGAGTTTTTTAAGTATTTTAACTGGTGATAACTCACTAAGAAATAGACCAATGAAACGCATTATTGAACCATTAACACAAATGGGGACAACTATCCTATCAAGAAAAAATTTTTTAGCACCACTTGCAATATTTGGCAAAGACAAGCTAAAAGGCATTAATTATACTTCCAAAATATCATCAGCTCAAGTAAAATCGGCAGTCTTGATTGCAGGACTATACACAGATGAAAATGTAGAATTTAGTGAACCACAAGTATCCAGAAATCACACAGAAATAATGTTAAAACAGTTTGGTGTAGATATAATTGTTAAAGACAACAAAGTTTCTCTGGATAAATATAGAGAATTAACTGGCGGCTTTGAATTAGATGTACCAGCAGATATTTCATCTTGCGCATTTTTTATGGTAATGTGTGCATTAAAACCAGATTGTGAGGCAGTATTTGTAGATTGTTTAGTTAATCCAACACGTACTGGATTATTAAAAGTTTTTAGTCAAATGGGTGTAAATTATGAAATATTAAATAAAAAAATCATGTGTGGCGAAGAAGTTGCAGATATTTTAGTTAAATATTCGCCCGATTTAAAACCATTTTACATTGATGGCAAAATTTTACCTGCACTAATTGATGAGATACCAATATTATCAATACTAGGTTTGTTTGCAGACGGCAAAAGTATACTGAAAGATGCAAAAGAATTAAGAGTTAAAGAAAGTGACCGTATTAAATCAATTGTTGAAAATTTAAAAAAATTGGGCGTAAAAGTTGAAGAATTTGAAGATGGTTTTGAGATAGAACCCACGAAAAACTTACAAAAAGCCTACATTGAAACCTATTTTGATCATCGCATTACAATGAGCTTTTCTACACTAAAAGCGCTTGGATATGACATTGAATTATCCGAAACAAAATCACCTGCAACCTCTTATCCAAATTTTTTTGAACATCTGAAATATTTAGGGAGTTAATTTATGAAAACTGCATTAATTGAAAAATATCAAAATGAGCCTATTTCTTACAAAGAAGCTTTAGATTTATTTGAAAAAGCTGACTTTTTAGACCTAGCTCAAATTGCCAAAAAAATAAAATTGTCAAAAACTGGCAATAAAGTGTATTTTACCATAAATAAGCATATAAACTACACAAATATCTGCTCATCAAAGTGTCTAATGTGTGCATTTTATAGAAACGAAGGCGACAAAGATGCCTATACAATGAGTTTTGAACAGGTTGAAAAAGAATTATCTGGTATTGAAAACTTAAAAGAAGTACACATTGTTGGCGCTTTGAACCCAAAACTTGATTTTTCATACTATATAAAATTATTGGAGACGGTAAAAAAAGCTGCGCCATCAGCCAATATTAAAGCTTTTACGGCAGCCGAAATTGATTTTTTCTCTAAAATCAGCTCTCTAAGTCACACAGAAGTTTTAGAACAATTAAAAAAAGCGGGTTTGCAAACCATGCCAGGTGGCGGTGCAGAAGTTTTTAGTGAACGTGTAAGAAAAAAGTTATACCCAAAAAAAATTGGATTTGAAAAGTGGGCTTATATTCATGAACTCGCTCACAGTATGGGTATAAAAAGCAATGCAACGCTTCTTTTTGGCCATATCGAAACAAAAGAAGAAATTATTGACCATCTATTCAAACTAAGACAACTTCAAGAAAAAACAAAAGGCTTTCTATGCTTTGTTCCATTGTTGTTTCACCCAGAAAATACATTATTTGAAGGAAACATTCAAAAGAAAAGCGCCATTGAGCAATTAAGAGTACTTGCTATATCAAGAATTATTTTAGATAATTTTGAACATATAAAAGCTTATTGGGTAATGATGTCAGATAGCATATCTCAGGTTGGCTTGCATTTTGGTGCAGATGATATTGATGGCACTATTGAAAAAGAAAACATTTTTCATGCAGCAGGTGCAAAAAGTGCAAGTGGACTTGTAAGCGAAAAAATTATTGAAATGGTTAAAAATGCAGGTTTTGTGCCAGTATTAAGAGATGCTTTATATAATGAAATTAAGGTGTATGAATGAGAATATCAAAAAAAGAAGCACTTGAATTGTTTGAACTTGACCTTATAGAACTGGCTAGACTAGCTCATAAAGCAAGATTTGAAAAACATCCTACAAAGCTTGTTACATTCATTGCAGATACGAATATTAACTATACAAATATATGCGAGACCAAATGCTCTTTTTGCGCATTTTATAGAAATAAAAATGATAAAGACGCTTATGTTCTAAGTATAGAGCAATTAAAACAAAAAGCCATTGCAGCAAAAGAGCTTGGTCTTAGCACAGTTTTGATCCAGGGTGGTCTAAACCCAGAAATTGAGTATAGCTACTACATAAAAATGGTTGAAGAACTATCAAATATAGGCATACATGTACATGCATTTTCACCACCAGAAATTGATCTTATGTGCAAAATTACAAACAAAAGCCCAAAAGAGGTATTTGAAGACTTAAAAAAAGCAGGACTACAAACCATGCCAGGTGGTGGTGCAGAAATACTATCTGAGCATGTACGAAAGAAAATCTCGCCAAAAAAGATTAGCACTGATAGATGGCTTGAAATTATGAAAGCAGCACACAATACAGGATTAAAAACTACCGCTACAATGATGTTTGGCCATATCGAAACAAAAGAAGATATTATAGAACATCTTGAAAATATAAGGAGGTTGCAAGATGAAACATCTGGTTTTAGAGCAGCTATTGCATGGGATTTTAAGCCAGAAAATACGGCATTAAAAAAGCTTGTTACAAAAAAAGCAAGCGGTATTGATTATCTCAAAATACTTGCCATAACACGCATTTATTTGGATAATGTCGAAAATATTCAAGCTTCGTGGGCATCGCAGGGAAAACAAATTGGTCAGGTGGCGCTTTACTTTGGTGCAAATGATTTAGGTAGTTTGTTATTTGAGGAAAATGTTATGGCTCAAGCTGGATTTAGAGTAACTTCAACAGTTGAAGAATTAGCCACTCTTATAAAACAGGCAGGATTTATTCCTGCACTTAGAACAACAAACTATGAAATAGTGAGGTATTTATGAAAGAATGTTTATTTTGTAAGATTTACGAACAAAAAAGCGACGTGTTATTTGAAAATGATAAATTTTTTGTAATTTTAGACAAATTCCCCGTAAATCCAGGTCATATGCTGATAATACCAATAAAACACATTGAATCAATTGAAGATTTAAGCGATAATGACTTTTTTTATTTGAAAAAAGCCATATCAAAATCAAAAGAATTCATTGAGAAAAATGACTTAAAGGATTTATATGAAAACCTTAGTCCTATAAACGAAAAATCTCTTGATTTTATAGAAAATGCGCTAAAAAGTTCATACATTTCAAAAAAACCTGATGGCTACAATTTTGGACTCAATGAAGGTCAAGCCGCAGGACAAACCATAAGTCATTTGCATTTTCATCTTATTCCAAGATACTTTAACGATGTGCCAAACCCAACAGGCGGCATTAGATATGTAATATACGATAAAGCAAATTACAAATCATAAAAAAGGAGTTTTCTATTGGAAGAAAAAAAAGTATTGGGTAGAATATGGATTGATATTGACAATAAGAATTTTTTAGGCAAAGGTAAAGTCGAGCTTTTGAAAAAAATTGATGAGTATGGTTCTATATCAAAAGCAGCAAAAGATATGAAAATGAGCTACAAAGCTGCATGGGATATTGTAAAAGAAATAAATACTTTAGCAAAATCA
>NZ_JBMFGQ010000035.1:0-16920 GCF_049977265.1 Desulfurella sp.
TTTAGATTGGTACCAAGAATTGATTAGAAAAAATCTTCTTGCTTATAAAAAACTTATTGATAGGGTTAGACTTTGTAATAATTGTTCCAGTGCTCACATATATTTTGTTGATGTTTGCCCAAATTGTAAAAATATAGACATAAAACGCTCACGCTTTCTTCATTGTTTTGCATGTGGATATGTTGGCAGGCAGGAAGAATTTAGCAAAGGTTATGATTTAATATGCCCAAAGTGTAATACTCATCTAAAACATATTGGAGTAGATTATGATTTGCCTACTGCACAATATATTTGCAACAATTGTGGTTATGTGTTTGAAGAACCTGAAACAATATACCGCTGTATTGCGTGTGGAGAAGAAGGCAGTCCGGATAAGTTAAATATACAAGAATTTTACAGCATTGAAATGACTTTGTATGGTAGAGAATGGCTTTTACTTGAGCAAAAGAAAATTATATTTTCAGTGTTAAATGAAAGCTTAAAATATGTTTCTTTAGAATATTTTCAACTCTTATTAGATTGGTTTATAAAACTTTACAAAAGAGATAGTAATTTTTCATTTGCTTTGGCGCTAATTAAGTTTCAGAATATCGAAGAAATAATTCAATTCTATGGAATCAGTCAATCTATAGAAATTTATAGAGCATTAGCGCAACGCATAAGCGAGATGCTACGCAATACAGATATTGTGTGCAGAGACGACGAATACAAATTATGGATTTTTTTACCTGCTACGAAAAAAAAAGGTATTTGTAATAGAATTAATGAACTAGTCAACAGTATACAACCAGAAAACGGTGTAAAAATTAAAGTTTACATCAATATACAATACTCTTCTGAAATAGACTCAGAAATTAATGCTGAATTTTTAATGAATAAATTGGATTCAAAAAATGATTGATTCAATTTATTTAGCTTTTTCTAACATAATAGCATCTCATAATTCACTTTTGGTATTCATACTTATGTTTACGCCTTTTATAGTATTTTTTGAGGGCCCTTTGCAACTAATAACAATGGTAGGCATATTTAGATTTGCAAAACAACAATTAGCACAAAGTGATTTATTAACTCAACTACCAAATGTTAGTTGTTGCATTACTTGTTATTCTGAAGGAAAAAGCGTTATAAATACAATCAAATCTTTAACTTTTCAAACATATCCTGGTTTAATTGAAATCATAGCTATTGTCGATGGCGCGCTACAAAATAAAGATACTTTGCTAGCCGTACAAAGTTGTAAAGAATTTGTCGAAAACACTACTAATAGAAAATTACTTATAATACCTAAATGGCAGCGAGGTGGTAGGGTTTCTTCTTTAAATACAGCACTAAAAATAGCTTGTGGGGAGATCTTTATGGCTTTAGATGGAGATACTTCTTTTGATAATAACATGGTAGTAAATGCTGTTAAACAATTTAACAATGACAATATAATTGCAGTTGCTGGCAATTTGCGCGTAAGAAATGCTAGCAAATCATTAGCTACGAGGCTTCAAGCCTTAGAATATATTTTGAGTATATCTGCTGGCAAAACAGGTTTGTCTGCTTTTGGTATTGTAAATAATATATCTGGGGCTTTTGGGGTTTTTAGAAAGAAAATTTTGGACTTAATAGGTGGGTGGGATACTGGTACAGCAGAAGATCTTGATATTACAACAAGAATCAAGCAATACTTTGGAAGAAATAAAAACTGGAAAATTGTTTTTGACCCTTATGTAATAGGGCATACAGATGTGCCAGAAACATTTTTGGGTTATTTTAAACAAAGGCTTCGTTGGGAAGGAGATTTATTTTATCTCATAGGTCGTAAATATTTGGATAATATAAGACCAAGATTGTTAAATTGGGCTAATTATATATCAACAATAATTATAACCTATTTTATGCAAATTATTTTACCATTTGTTATAACTTTTTATACCATCTATTTGTTTTACACCCTACCAAGCGCATATGTTTTAGCTTTATATTTTATGGTTTACTTATTTTATGTATTTGTTTTGTTTACATATTTTTTATTATACTGGCTTTTGATATCCGATAGATTAAACGAAGACATTATTTACTTTTTATATATACCTGTATTTCCTTTTTTTGCATTTTTTTCCAGAATCAATGCTGCATTGGCAATCACGCACTCTGTAATAAACAAGTCGCATTTGGATTCGAGTATGGCGCCTTGGTGGGTTTTAAAAAAGGGTAAATTTTGATATGAGTCTAAATAAAATGAAAGTGTCAATTTTTATTTGTTTAGTTTTATTTTTAATTCCGTATGATTGCAAAGCAAAAACAATCACTTTGGAACAATTGCAACAATTAATACAAAAAGATCCCAATATTGAAATAGCGCAAAAAGAATATAATATTGCAAAATCACAGGTTGATATAAATGAATCTGCTCTTTCTCCAACACTATTTAGCAGTGTAACCTATACAAACTATTCAAATCCTGTCCAAACTTCTACTTACAATGTTTCTACTACAAACCAAAACGGCTTAACAAATAATTATAGCGAAACACTAACTCCGCAACAACAAAGATACAATAATATTTCTGCAAATATTGGTTTGAGCATACCGTTGTTTGGCAGCCATCAAAACCTAAAGCGAGACTTAATTGTAAGTAAATCTATATTAAACCAAAACTCTACAAACATAGAACTACAAAAATGGCAAGCAATTAAATCCTTAATTTATGCTTATTCAGAGTATTATGTAAGATCCATCCAGATAGATTTAGCTAAAGGTTTTTTACATGACGAAAGCTTAGTAAAAGATATTTTATTGAAAAGACAAAAAGCTGGGTTAATATTGGATTCAGATAGGTTAGAATTAAATACAGAATTTGGCGCAGTAAAACGCAATGAGTTTGTTTATTTGAAACAATCTCATGATGCATTAAATACTCTACAATTGCTAACCGGAAAAACATTAAATAATATAGAGTTGGCCTATCCTTATTTGAATACAGATTTTATAACAAAACAAGTTTTAATAGAATCTATGTATAAAAATCCTCAAATAAAGCTATACACAGAAAAATTAGAAGGTTATAAAAAAGCATTGAGTGAAACCGGCTCAATATTTTCATCTGGTAGCTTAAGTGTTTCAACGGGTGTTCAAAATAGTTTTCAGGGAGGTATGGGGTGGAATGTATCAGCTACTTTAAACATAGGTATGCCCCTGCTTGAGAAAAAATGGTATGACGCTACATATTCCAAGGCATTTTTGGAAATGCAAAAAGCCGAATTAGAGTTAGAAAACCAAAAGAAAGCTTTTAAAAACGCATGTGGTAGTTATTATTTGCAGCTTTACTCAAGAAAAGAAAATTTAGAGTTAGCTGAAGAAAGATTTAATGCTGCTCTTGTAAGTTATAATACTGCAAAACTAAGAAAGCCAATCAATCCTGGAGATTACTTTTATAATGTAGTAAAGTCTAAATACTATTTATATCAAACTGCAAATGATTATCTTGAAGCTTTACTTGAGTATTTTAAAGCGCAGGCAGACTTACTTGGGTTAATTGGCTATGATGATATTATGTACAAAAAAGATGCAATTAATGACAAAAATGAAGGTATAATTTCGAATATAAAAAGTGTTTTTAATGTACCTAAAATAAATTATCAAAATGGTGCATATTTGAGTTGGTATTTATGGAATGGTTTATCTTGGTATAAAAAATTAGGTGAAAATTTTTGGGATAAAATTCCTAAATCAACAAAAAGAATTTTTTTGTCTTTAAATAGCCAAGAAATACAGCTTGTAAGGTCTAATCAAAAAGATGCAGATGTATTAATAAAATTTATAAAACAAGCAAAACAAAGAGATATAAAAGTAGAATTGCTATTAGGTGATCCTTATTGGGTATTAAGCAAATATAGAACTAATCTAATAAATATAATTAAAAATCTTCAAAGATTTCCTTTTGATGGTATACAGCTTGATATAGAAAAAAGTCAGCTTCCTCTTAAAGATAGGCATCTTTGGGAAAATGGTATAGTTAAAATAATATCGGAAGTTAAAAAAAATACTTCTTTGCCTATTGGATTATCTATGAATTATATGGAAGCTGAAAACAAGATTTTATTAAATGAACTTAAAAAAGCTGGTTTAAACGAAGTTATTCTTATGATATACACTACAAATACTAAAAGAATTATAGAAATTTCAGATAATATTATAAAGCAAAACCCTAACTTGTATTTTAGCATTGCATTATCTTGCGAGCCAACATCTGTTTTGCCACAATACAATACCTTTGCGCAGTTTGGTGCAAATAACTCACTATTAAAATGGGAAGATTTGTATAAGTATTTTTCTACAATAGATAATTTTTTAGGTATAACAATACAATCACTTGAAGATTTTTGGAATTTAAAAAATGAAAATTAAATTTAACAGCCCCCCTTCATCTCCAAATGAAGTTAGCGGTTTAAAAGTTAATTATGCGCCTCCAAAAAGACCAATTTCAAAATGGCGTTTTAGGGTTGTGCTTATATTATTTTTACTGCCATTTTTAGTTTTTGGTGTATATTTGATTTATAAAATTACTTACAATCTATTGTTTATTAATGCACCTGGATACTTAATTATTAACCAAATAACAATCAAAGCTCCTTATGATGGAAAAGTAGTATATATAAAAAAACAAGGGGATAAAATTTATAAAAATGAAATTATAGCAAAGATAGAAAACACCTTAATAGAAAACCAATATAAAGAATTATTAAAGAATTTGAAACAAATTCAATTAACGGATAGTTATAAAAATAACACTAAATTAGTAGAAATTGCTAAAAAAATGTATGAAAACCGATTAAAAACTTATCAAAAAATAGTAGATTTAAAACAGCAAGGTGCAGCGACAACAGATGAAGTAACCAATGCACTTTCTCAGCTTAATTCCGCTGAAATTTCTTATCTTCAAGCAAAGTCAAGCTTAGAGAGTAGTAAAAATATTAGTATACCTATTGCCGATAATATGAGATTAAACGAATTGGAATCCATATTGAAGACTTTAACTATAAGGTCACCAGAAAATGCAACAATTGCTTTAAATCTTGTCAAAGAAGGAGAAGTGGTCAGTAAAAACGAAGATTTAATGGTATTGCAAAATAATAATGATCTTATTATAGAAGCTTTTTTGGGTCCAAATAAAATAAAACATGTCTTTCTTGGTAAAAAAACCAAAGTAATATTTCCAAACGGAAAATCAATACAAGCTGAAGTTATTGGTTTAAAACTACAAACTCAAAAAACCCCACCAATTTTAGTATCCCCGTTTACAAAAGAGGATTTATCGGTAGTAGTTGAATTAAAACCAATTAGTGTTATTCCTAAAAATTTAATGATCAATTATATGCCTGTAAAGGTTATTTTTTAAAAAGCTGCCAAATTTTTTAGAAAATTATAAAAATAAGTTTACTCAGGAATTATTATTATAAATAACCCAAAAATCTTCTCTTTTGGTTTTTTGCTTTTTGCTTTCATACATAGCTATATCTATATAGCGCATTATGTTATCTGGTAAAGTGGGGCTTTTTTTGGAATATAAATATACTCCCATGCTTAAACCTACTTTAACAAAAGTATTTGGCTTTATTTCTATTGGATCACATACTGCTTTTTTTATTTTGGCAAATATTTTTTTCAGATGACTTGTGTTTTTTATTGATTCAAGCAAAATTACAAACTCATCTCCGCCCAAGCGCACAACGAAGTCGCTTTTTCTAAGAGTTTGAGTAAGTCTTTTTGCTATGTTTTTTAAAACAATATCTCCTGCTTCATGGGAGAAAGTATCGTTTATGGATTTAAAGTCGTCTAAGTCTATCATGCAGGCAGCTAATATATTGTTGTTTCTGTTTGCACGCTCGATGGCTTTTGGAAGCTCAAGCTCCAAATAGCGCCTGTTTGCAAGACCGGTAAGCGTATCGTGGAAAGCTTGAAATTTTAGCTGCTGTCTTGTTTTGTATAATTCTGTTGTATCAATTGCACTCCATATAATACCTGGACCGCTTGGAAGCTCAATTAAAGATCCAGTGACTTCTGCCCACACAATTGAGCTGTCTTTGCGTTTGAAATTATATTCTATGGTTATATTTTCATTTGGCTTTTCAAAAAGCTTTCTAAAATGTCTTTCAAATAATTCAAATGATTCTTGGTCTTTGTGTATTATGCTTGCACTTCTACCAACCAGTTCAGCCCTTTCATACAAAAGCGTTTTAGAAATGCTTGGGTTTGCGTCAACTATGATTCTATTTTTATCTACAATAAGTATACCTGCTGCATTGTTTTCAAAAAGAGCCTTGTGGTATTTCAATGATTGTTCTAATTGTTTTTGAGTGTCTACAAGCTGTTTTTCGATGATTTTCTGCTCAGTTACAACTCTAGCTACCCCAAGTACACCAATAATTTCTCCGGATTCATTTTTGTATGGTACTTTTATAACATCTAAGTGAAGATATTTTCCTGCGACATTACCTGATTCATCAAATCTGCCAGGTTTTTTTGTAGACAAAACTATATTATCTGAATCCATGCAGAGCTCTACAAATGTGTGATAATTTGGATCATCTGATTTCTGAGCTTTTATTCTTTGGGCAAAGTACAAATCAGTTTTTCCAATTGGCTCATTTGTGTCTTTTGCAAAAAGAAGATGATCGCAAATTGCCTTGTTTGCAAATAGGTATTTTTTATTGGTGTCTTTGAGCCATATCATGTCTGGCACCAAATCTGTAATTTCTCTTAGAAACCGCTCCTGCTGTTTTATTTTCTTTTCATTTTCTTTAAGTTGTGTAATGTCAATAAAGTAATGTAGGTAAATATTTTCGTCTATAGCTACCCAGTGAGATTGCCAGTATCTGCCTAACAGGTATAATTCTTCTGTTAAATGCTCTTTTTTATTTAACGCTATGTCTGAAACACAAAAATAGCACTTCATAGAAGGCAGGATTTTGCCTTGCTTAAATAACTGCTTTTGCTCTTGGCTTAATGTTTTGCCTTTCCAGAGCTCAAGCCAGCACAATCCGCCTACTTTTGAATTGAATAACTCAAAAGCTGATTTATTTTGCAAAAGTATTTTGTGGTTTTTATCTACAAGCAATGCAGGTATTTGTATGCCATCCAGCATTTTTTGAATGAGTTTATAGTCTGATTCTTTGTCCATTTAGCTCCTCTAGTTCTTTAAGCTCTTGTTTGTCCATTGGTTTATAAAACAAATAACTCTGTAGTAGTCACAGTTTATTATTAATTTTTAAATACAAATAATACTGATAAAATCCGTTAATTATGGACAACGCTATAATTTTAACTAAATCTAATGCATTGTCAAGAATGTTGTGTAAATTCATAAAATTCTCCAGACTATGCAAATTTCACTAAGTTGCCCATCTTTATCTTCTACAGTCTAATAATGCTATTTAATTATAAGAGAATATATATTGTGTTTACCGTCTTTTATTTTGAAAAAAGATGTTATTTAGCTAAAGTTATATAAAAATTTTTGTTTTTTGACATTTTAACATTGTGGTTTAATTTTCAAATTAATTACATAATATAATAGATTTTTTAATATTTATAACCTTTATTTTACAATACCTTGATGAATTTTTAACACATCATCTTGTAATATGTACCAGAATAAAATTTTAGGGGGTGAATGTATGGAAAGCGATGTAACTCAAAACACTGTAGCAGATGCTTTAAACAGATCCGAATTTAGTATTTTCCACATTAAAGCAATGTTTGCTTCTGCCATGGGGTTTTTTACTTCTGCTTACGATTTGTTTATTATTGGAACAGCTTTGACTTTAATTAAGTCAGAGTGGAATTTGTCTGGCACGCAAATAGGCTTGATTGGTTCAATTTCTCTTATTGCCACTTTTGTTGGGGCATTTGTTTTTGGCAAACTTGCAGATATTTTAGGCAGAAAATCGATTTATGGTCTTGAAGCTACTTTAATGGTTATTGGAGCTATTTTATCAGCATTTTCTCCAAATGTAGCATGGCTTTTAGTTGCAAGGGTTATATTGGGTCTTGGTATAGGTGGAGATTACCCTTTATCTGCTGTCATAATGAGTGAATATGCAAACGCAAAATCAAGGGGTCGAATGGTATCGCTTGTATTTAGTGCGCAGGCGCTGGGGCTTATCGCTGGTCCTATGGTAGCACTAACGCTCCTTGCTGCTGGTGTTAACCACGACCTTGCCTGGAGACTCATGCTTGGTCTTGGAGCATTGCCTGCTGCAAGCGTAATATATTTAAGAAGAAAATTACCAGAATCACCAAGGTGGTTATCGCGCGTTAAGGGTTTGAAAGAAAAAGCTGCTAAAGAGCTCACCTCATTTTCTTTAGGAACAATAACTTTAGAAAAAACTAACGATCCTATAGTAAAACAATCTTTATGGAAATATATTGTAACTCTAATTGGAACGGCAGGAAGCTGGTTTTTGTTTGATTATGCTTATTATGGCAATACTATTTCAACACCGCTTATTATGAAAGATATAGCACCGCATGCTGATATTATAACCAGCACTGCACTTAGTCTTTTGTTATTTGCAGTAGCTGCTGTTCCAGGGTATTTTCTTGCAGCAGCAAGTGTAGACAAAATAGGACATAAAAAACTTCAAATGATCGGTTTTTTTATGATGGGACTAATGTTTTTGCTTATAGGAATATTGCCTGATGTAGTGCACATGTTTTCTGTTTTTATTGTGTTGTATGGATTGTCTTACTTTTTCGCAGAATTTGGGCCAAATACAACAACCTTTATCTTATCTGCTGAAGTTTTTCCTGTAAATTTACGCACCACAGGACATGGTTTTTCTGCTGGAGCTGCTAAAGTAGGGGCTTTTTTAGGTGCGTTTTTGTTTCCTATTTTGTACCATACGCTTGGTTTATCAAATACTTTGAAGATTACATTTCTATTTTCTCTGGCAGGTCTGTTTGTAACAGCCATTTGTCTAAAAGAACCAAGCGGTAAAACACTTGAGGATATTTCTAACGAGGACAAAAAACTAGATAATCTGGTAAGGGTACCTGTTTCACATTAATTATTTTTTAGGAGGTTTTAGCAATGTTTAAAAAAGTAGCAAAGCTACTGTTGTTTGGGGTTTTTGCGCTAAGCAGTCTTGCTTTTAGCCCGACACGATCGTATGCAGGGTTTTCAATTAACGGAGCCGGTTCTACATTTGCATATCCAGTTTATACAAAATGGGCTTATGAGTACGAGAGGGCAACTGGCAACAAAGTGAATTATCAAGGTGTAGGCTCAGGTGCAGGTATACAGGAGGTTAGCCAGGGCACGGTTGCTTTTGGTGGCACAGATATGTGTCTATCAAAAGAAGAATTGGAAAAGAAAGATTTAGTTCAGTTTCCTTCTATGGTAGGTGGTATTCTAATTGTGGTTAACATACCCGGCATTAAAAATAACGAATTAAAATTAAGCAACGCTGTTATACCAGAAATATTTATGGGGCAAATTAAATACTGGAATGATCCTCGTATAGAAAAAGACAATCCAGGGCTTAAACTTCCCCATCTACCAATCACTGTAGTTCATAGAGCGGATGGTTCTGGTACAAACTGGAATGTTACTTACTGGCTAAGTCAGATTAGCAAAGCTTGGAATGAAAAAGTTCATTACGGCCTATCTGTAAACTGGCCAGTAGGCGTTGGCGGAAAAGGCAATATGGGTGTGTCAAACTATGTAAAACAGATAAAAGGCTCGATTGGCTATGTTGAGTATGCATTCTGGCTACAAAATCATCTAACAAGCGTAGAATTGCAAAACAAAGCAGGTAAATGGGTTATACCAAGTATAGCAGCCTTCAAAGAAGCTGCAGCAAAAGCACAGTGGGCTCCTCAAAACGGTTTTTGTCAATCTCTAGCATATCAGCCTGGTGTAAACACATGGCCTATAGTATCTGGCACATTTGTGCTTATTCCTAAAAAACCTACATTACCACACAAAGAAGCAGCTGAGTTTTTCAAATGGGGTTTTGCCCATGGTGACAAAGCTGCTGAAAGTTTGGGCTATATTCCACTGCCCCAGTCAACCAAAAATACAATCTCAAAGTACCTACAAGATAATGGCTTATAATATATAAAGAGGGATGCCCCTCCCTCTTTATTAACCTCTAAAAACATCAAAAGGTTCTATCTTTAAAACTTTTCTTATGCCAATATAACTTGAGAATCCTGCAATTGCCAATACCATTAAAAATGCAACAAGCATGTTTTTATATGTGACAACTGCTGCGTAATTTTGTATATTTGCCTTAGATATAGCGATAACTAAAGATGAAATCATAATACCAAAACCGTAGCCTATAAAGCTTGTCACAGAAACTTGAAACAGTATTATTGAAACTAGTTCATACTTTTTTGCTCCTATTGCTTTTAGAGCACCAAACTTTTCAAGGTTTTCAAGAACAAAAGCATAAAACGTTTGTCCTGCAATCGATAAACCTACAATAAAACTAATAAGCGTCATCATCATTATGCTTATACCCATACCTGTTTTATATTCGTAAAAATTTTCTATTGTTTTTTGAAACTGTTTTTGGGTTAAAGCTTTATAGCCTAATTTTTTAACTTGCTTTTGAATGTAGGGAATATCCTTTGAACTTTTTGGGTTTATCAAGATATAAGAAATAGAGTATCTGGTTTGTGGCAAATCCCGAGTAGCTCGTGTATATGTAGTATAAAGTGTGGGTATGCCAAAAAGACCACCGCTGGTTGTATTTGCAAGCGCCACTATTATTGCTCTGTGATCATTTATGCTTAAAATCGATCCAATTCCAGGTGAGCCTATTTTTTTATAATCAGAATCTTTTACGCCAATAAAAGCATCAGAATTGTAAATTTTGTTTAAGTTGCCTTTTATTATGGGAGGCCTACCAAAAAGTGTTGTATCATCCAGACCTATAATGCTTACAGATTGATATTTACCGTTGGCAAGTTTTGCTAAACCAGATCCAAAGTAAATTGGTACAGCCATAGCAACGCCTTTTATACTTCTTACATAATCAAGTACATAGTTTGGCATAGGAATTGAGTTCATATCGTTTTCTACCGAAGGATCCATCACCCACATCTTTGCATTGATATTAATTACATTTGATGTAGATTTTCTGATAATGCCAGCAAACATAGAAGTCATCTGATTCATTAAAAATACAGCAAATGTAATGCCAAGAATTAGGGTAAAAAATTTACCCTTATCGTTTGTAAGTAGCTTAAGTGCAATTTTTAAAAGACCTTTCATCTTATCCCCAAAACTTTGCAAAAGAAAACTAATTAATTGTAATATTTAAAAAGCTTTATGTAAACAATTTTATTTATTATTTTTCCTTTTGCAGGTATTTTAGTGCCGTCTTCAAACTCAATTACTATTAAAAACACATTGTCATTATTCAAAAGCTCATTGTCTTTTGCAGAAAACCACAAATATAATCTGCAGAAATCTTTGTTATGTTTTATTGGTTTTTTGCTGTTTAGTTTTAAGAGAAACGTAAACACCTTCTAAAATCCAGTTCATTTCTAATGAGCCCTCTTATGTTACAGGTATACGTAGTAAATATTTTATCTTGAGCTATATTAGATAATTTTATATTTATTTCTTGAATTAATTTTTAAACTTATTAAATTTTACATTAATTTTACTTAAATGTGATACGAATTATATTAACTAAAAATAAAAGAATGGGAGGTTTTTATGTTAAAAAAAGTTTTGTTTTCTTTAGTAGTCCTTGGTTTTGTTTATGGGCAGTCTTTTGCTGCAGAAAAGAAACCACCTACTCCACCACCACCACACAAATGTGTTATTTGTGGTAAGGTGATTGTAACAAGAGGACCATGTCCACAAATAACTTGCCCCCGCCCTATACCAGGTCCTGTTCCTAAACCCAAGCCAAAGCCAAAACCAATACCAAATCCTAACCCGCATCCAGGTCCAAAACCACATCCAGGTCCACAGCCTCAGTGAAAGATTAGCAGGTTAAATGGCTTTAGACTGTTTGTTGTTTAACAAGCAGTCTAAAGTAAGGTGTGATTTTTAAATTGGGTATGTTTTAGTAACTTAATTTTTTCTTTCCAATGCAGGAGGAAAAATGAAGAGACTTATTCTTACAAGCCTGGTTTTGTTTGGAACAATTGCTTTATTTACATTTTTTACATTCAATTATACTCAGGCTTCAAACTTTCAAACTCAAGGTATTAATACTAACCATACTACTATTAGAAGTGCAGATGATCCAGGTGCTCCTTGGACAGGCCCTGCCGATTCAAATGGCGGTATACCAGGTGCTTGGGGAATAAATGGTGGCGTAGGCGGTGGAGGGGGCATAGGTAATCATCTATGCAACACCAAAAAAATAAAGCAATAGAATTATTAAGAGGTGATCTATGAAACATAAATTTATATTTTTATTTGTCTTTTTAATTATAATTTTTAGCTATAACTTTGCTATGGCTCAAAGCTGTTTTTGGCATGGAAGATGGGTACCACTTCAACATATCAGTAATGTTACAGTAGAAGGTTTTAGAGATGCACGACTTGTGGGACAGTGCAAACTTAATGCACCAAGTTATACAATAAACGGCGAAATGATAAATGTGTGGGAAGCTCCAAATGAGTATCCAGGACAATTGCTTGTCCACAACGGCGATCAAGGACCACAACCTACATATCAAACCTGGATAATGCAAACATCAGCTCCAGCTCCTGGTCCAACATGCACATGGCAAGGGCAAGAAGTACCACTTCAACACATTAGTAACGTAACAGTAGAAGGTTTTAGCGATGCACAACTTGTAGGTCAATGTCAGCTCCACGCTCCAAGTTATTGCATAAATGGAGAGTATGTAAATGTATGGAAAGCCCCAAACGAATATCCAGGAAAATTGCTTGTCCACAATGGCGATCAAGGACCACAGTGTACGTACCAAACCTGGATAATGCAATAATATTATTAATGAGCTTTGTGACCAAACTCAAAGTTTGGTCACAAAATTGGGAGTTAATATGGATAAAACCTCTCTTGGTCTTGAAGAAAATATGGAAGCTTCCCTCTCATACATAATGTTTTTTATAAGTGGTATTTTCTTTTTAATAGTGGAAAAAGAAAATAAATTTGTTCATTTTCACTCGTTGCAGTCTACAATTACGTTTCTTATTTTCTTTAGTGCTCAAATAATACTTATGCCTTTAATTGGCGTTCCTGTATTAAATATTTTAGTAGACATTATTCGCTACTTACTAAATGTTTTAAGTATTATTGTATGGCTTGTTTGTATGTATAAGGCTTATAATCACGAAAAATACAAGCTTCCTTTAATAGGTGACATAGTGGAGAAAATTGTATGAAAAAATATTATAAAATACTATTCATAGCAATTTTTATTTTTTTAGGCTTTTCAAAAGCCTTTGGTGATGATTATCTTTTCTATAAATGCAACAATAAAGAACTTAAAATTAAAGCTTTGTACTTTTATACGCAAAATGCATATATCAATAAACCCAACACTATAAAAAAGCTGCAAAGGGCTGGATATAAAAATCTTGCAAGTTCGTTTGATCTTGCAACAAAAAATCTAACATGCAAAATAGGTCAAAATATTTATAAAGTAACAATTGGTGGTCAAGCTGGCAACCCTAACCCAATGGGTAATTGTGGAGCTTTTTTTAGTCATTGGATAATAATTACAAAAAACAATAAAATAATTTTGCCCAGAACTTTATTCCAAAGTTGTAATTCGGAAAGTGCAATCTCTGAAATTGCAATAAACTCTAATGGCAAAATGCAAAATTTAACTACAAAACCATATGAAAATACTCAAACTTTTCAGGTTATAAAACCAAATAATATAAAAGTTGTAGATGTAGGAAGTGCTATAAGTGGGATAACTGCAGATAAATTTGGAAACGTATGGACCTCTAGTTATGTAGGTAAATTCATAGCAAAAATTAATCAGGATGAAAAGGTTACGTATTACAACATCAATGCCCACCCATTATCTATAGCTTCCGATAGTAAAGGAAACATTTTTGTCTTAACTAGTGAAGGTAATATAGTTAAACTCAATCAAGAAGGTCGCATAATAGAAACATACGAAGTGCCCCTGTTGCATTCAAATGCAGATCATATTTTTATAGACCCGCACAACAATATATGGGTAGGCTCATGGATAAGCAGACAGATTTTAGAGCTGAGCGAAAATGGCAAACTAATAAAAACCTACCAACTGGAATCTGCATCAGACCCCATGAGTATGGATAAAGCAGGTAATTTATGGATTATTGGTGAGTATGGGGGAATTGAAATACTATACCCAAACGGCTACATAAAAAAATGTTCTCTTAAAAAAGAAGACTTTTCGTCGCCTATAGCTACACAAAATAACACTGCCTGGGTAGTGGAAGGAAAGCTTATTAACGACCCTGACAATCCTGTTGTGCTTATAAAACATATTAATTACAATTGCCAAATCTTGCCTCAGACTTATCGGCTAAATATACAACCAGCTGGATTGGCAATTGATAGTAATTCAAATCTTTGGGTTTCTGGAAATATGCTTCATGGTGGAGGGTTTTTAAAAGAACTTAATAATGGAAAAGTAAAACATACCTATTCTCTTGGAAAATCTGCCAGCAATTTAATAGCTAGTGATTTAGTAATAGATAAGTATGGCAATGTGTGGGTTGTAGCTGGAGAAAATGCAGATAGAGTTATAAAATTTACACATCTATTTGCCCAAACCCACAAAAGTCCACAACCACCCTCTGGGTTAAATCCACACCTTCCAATAGCCATACATCATACTTTTCCAGAAAATAACATAGGTAAATAATTTTATTTTAATGATTATGGAGGCTAAAATGAATTTTAAAGTTAGGATTGTGTCTTTTATGCTTCTGCTGACGCTTGTTGTTACCACTTTAAATCTAACGGGATGTCAACCAATGTCTCAACCGCCAACTCAGGCTAGTTATCAGGGTGCTGGCGTAGGTGCAATTTTAGGAGCTGTTGCTGGAGCATTATTAAGTCCAAACAATAGATGGAAAGGTGGAGCTATTGGAGCTGCTTTAGGAGCTGTATCTGGTTATACTCTATCTCAAATACAATCGCAATCTGCCAACCAAGCTGCCTACTATAACCAACCAGTTCAATACCAAACAACTGCCAATAATGGAGTAGAAGGTACAGTTCAGGCTTATCCTATAGGCTACAATCCATACACAGGTTGTAAAAAAGTAAGAATTAGAACCTGGCAAAACGGTCAGCTCATAAACGATATAGTAAAAGAAGTATGTCCAGCACAATAATTAAGCTTATGTACTATGATACTCCTTTAACAGAACTTTTTTCTAATACAAATTCCGTTTGTGAGCTCTAAACTTACCATTTTCTAAAAAGTCTTAATTGCAGCTTTTATTTGGACAAATCAAGGCTGCAATTATTTGTGTTTATTATAGTTTTTAAAAATCATACTATCCTAAAACAAAAATTTGATTTGATATGAAGGAAGTATTCAATTGTAACATATATGTTTATCTGTTTATAATTTAGTTAAACTTATGAGTTAGATTTATAAGGATAAAAGGTCTTAACTATTTTTGATACAAATTGAGCTATTATTTTTTGTGTATAAGCGCTGGGATGTACACCATCCCAGAAAAGGTAATGTGAATAGTAAGGTTTACCATTTAAACAAGCCTTCATTCCTTCTGAATAAGTGTTAATTATACCGTAAGCTTTTGGGTTGCCTATAAGTTTTTCAAACATTAAACCAGTATTTAGTATTAATATTTTTGATTTTGTTTGATTTTTAATACTATCGATCATCTGTTGCAAATATATATTGTAAAGCTCAACATAAATTGAAGCTAAAGCTTGTGCTTTGAAACCCGATTGAATTAAAGCAGGTGTATCCTGTATAGGTGGAAGATTTAATATGATTATATGTTTTGCTCCAAGCTTTAAAAGTTCTCTTACGCCATAAACAGTCTGAGATACTGCAGTTTGTGCAGTACTCCAAATAAGTAAACCAATAGCTGTATTAAAATCTTTTGTTTGCATATATAAAAAATACATGCGGTAAAGTAAATTTGGTTCTATGCCAGCATTGATAGCATATGAAGGATTGTTTGTAAAAATTGTTTTTTCAAAAGCTATAGATTGTTTGGCTGCAACAAAAAAGTTATTTGCGCCAATCCATATGCCAATTAAGTCATTTGGTTTAAACTTTTTTTGATTTATAGCAAAACTTTGAATTTCTGTTAAAAAACTTGGTAATTGTGGTGTTACAAAAAAAGGCTTAAATGAACTCCAGCTAGTATTTTCTAAGTTATTATATATATTGGCTTTACCATTTAAGCCTTTTGCAGTTATTGGACCGGTAAAAGCTCCACCTACAGCATAATCATTTGAAGGTTTAAATTTAAAATGTGCAATTCGTGGAAAATCTTCTGCCCATACTGGACCATTTGAAAATCTGTTTTGATAGTATGGCACAGGTGGTAAAAAAACACCGGTTAATCTGGGTATATTTCCATTGTCGCTTAAACTATCACCAAAAACATACCAATTACCAAGAGCACGTGCGTTTTGAAAAGTTATTAGTAAAAAAAACAGATATAAAACGATAATCTGTTTGTTTTTTTTGTTAAAAATTAATCTGTATCCTTTTGTTGGGATAGATTGTTTAATTTTTTTATTTTTCATTTATACTACCTCTTTTTTTAGTATCCACTTCCTGAGTTTCTAAAATCTATATCAGTATTGTCATCTATGCTTAATACTTCATTTAGTCTTGCTCCGGTATGTTTTAAAAACAAAAAGGCAATCCAGTATCTGCCACGTTTTTTGCGATAGTTTTTATCAGACTTATCGTAATAGTTCATAAACTCTT
>NZ_JBMFGQ010000036.1:0-16095 GCF_049977265.1 Desulfurella sp.
GATTTGTTTTAGCTCTTATTTCTTCTTTTTGCATATTATTTAACCCCCTCAAAAAGGCAGAAAGAAGATCTTTCTGCCTGAATTGTTAATTAAAATTTATAACCTACTTGAGCCCAAATACTGTGATCTGCGCTATTTTTTTTATCAAAGGTGCTTGAATAATTAATATTTGCTGATAACCTATTTGACATAAATGCATCAACTCCAAACTTGGCAACACCCCAATTTCTTGAATAATCAGTATATTGACTTGTAAGAGCTATAGATGGTTCATCCTGGAAATAACTGTCAAATTCCCCACCTCCTCCATTTAACTTGGACTTCATTTCAACAGAAATATTAGGAACTATGGTAATTGATCCTAGATTAGCTTCATATTGGGCTTTTAAACCTATTGTGCTCAACAGTCTTGACAAATCTTGCCTGTTAACACTCATGTTTAGAGCAGGGTCACCTGTTAAATCGTATGAATGAATACTAACATTGGTAGCGCTTAGCCCAATGCTTGGGATAAAGCTAAAATTGTTTAGTTTGAAGTTATATCCACCGTTTGTTTCAAAGTTAATATAATTTCCCCTTACACTTGAATTGCCAATACTGCTTATTACGCCTGGGTGAGAAATTTTTGTGAAATTTGCCAAACCATAGTCAAGTTGGGCGTTTAGAAAAAAATTATTAAACTTATACAAACCGTATAAAGCCAGCTGGTAAACATTAGCTTCAAGCGTACCAGCAGAATCATTGAGACTTGCGTAGTTGTTGCCATAACCGATTGAAGCTCCAACCATTAAATTCGGATTTATCCAATAATCTCCACCTAATGCGAAAGTGCTTATATTGTAATCAAAACCTATGGTATTATCAGAATCATCTTTCCAGCCTGAATTGTAGCTTCCAGAAATGTAGAAGTTAGGTCCACCGTTTGCATTATTTAATTTAGTTATGTTTTGATTGGATGATTTTTTTGCAATAAATGAGTTTATCCTGTTGTTTATTAATGAACTAAATGCATCAGAATTTGCTTCGATAAGTCTTGCTGGGGCAGTTAAAGAGTAAAAGTTATTAACCGCGCTTGACACATATCTTGCAATTATACTGTGCGTGTAAGCTGTAGGGTGAACACCGTCCCAAAAAAGATAACGAGAATAATTAGGATCGCCATTTAAGTAGGCAAGCATACCTTCATCTGTAGTATTTACTAAACCGTAAGCCTTTGGGTTACTAACAAGCTCGTTAAACAGCACTTCTCCATTTAGTGTTATAATATTAAGACCTGTTTGATTGTGAATATTTGAAAGTGCTTGCTGTAAATAGATATTATAAAGTTGAGTGTATGCTGATGCTAACGCCTGTACCTGAGGTCCGCCTTGGATTGCGGATGGCGTGTCTTGTAATGGCGGAAGCGTTAAGACAACCATTTGTTTTGCTCCAAGCTTTGATAGCTCAGCTATACCTTGAGCTGTTTGAGGCACAGCAGTTTGGATAGCATTTCCAATAAGCACACCCATTGCTTTTGTAGGATCATTTGTTTGCTGATATACTGTCATTATTTGATTTAACAAGGCAGGAGATATTCCAGCAGTTATAGCATAACTTGGGTCATTTGTTGCAATTGTTTTTTGAAGTGCCTGCGTCTGAGCTGCTGTTACAAAAAAATTATTTGCCCCAATCCAAACGCCAATTAGGTCGTTTGATTTAAACCTGCCACCAGCGTTAGCAAAATTTTGAACTTCTGTTAAAAAGCTTGGCAACTGTGGATTTGTAAATAATCCCTGACTTGCAAATGAACTCCAATATGTGTTTTCTAAATTGTTGAACACTCCAGGCTGGCCGTTTAAACCCTCAGTGCTTATTGGTCCAGTAAAAGCACCGCCTACAGCAAAATCATTTGACGGAATAAATCCAAAATTTGATATTAATGGAAAATCTTCTGCCCATACAGGGCCATTTGAAAACCTGTTTTTATAGTAAGGTGCTGGTGGCAAAGGATATCCAGTCAATTTTGGTATGTTGCCATTATCGCTTAAACTATCGCCAAAAACAAACCAGTTGCCGAAAGCTTGCGCAGATTTAAAATTTATTAATAGAAAAATTAGAAAAAAAACAGCTATTAACTTATTTTTATTTTTAAACATTTTAATCACCTATTAAAACACATAAGTGACGTTTAAGCCATAGCCCCAAATGTGAGCTTTAGCGCTAAGATCAGTAGATTGCTGTGGCAATACTCCAGGTATAGCGTATGCAGCATTTAAGTTTTTAGAATTAGATATATTTGTGTTTCCTGCGGTTGTTGAATAAAATACATCCGTATCAATCTTCCAACGTTTAAAGTTTAATCCAACACCGCCTGTAAACATGTACTTGTTTGCATCAGGCCACTGGGCATCAAATGTAGAAGAAGGAATAGGTGTAGGATCATAGTAAAAACCTCCACGCAAAGCAAGCATTTCGATTGGTTTATACTCAATACCGAATTTTATTGTGTTTGTATCTTTCCAGTCTCTTGGGAAATACTCACTTGATTTTATTCCGAATAATGGCTGGCTAAAGCTTACTGTATATCCACTTACCACACTCCATCTAGTCCACAGCCAATCCACTTCAAATCGCAACTTATCAGATGGTTTTATATTCACACCGAGCTGAAACTGATCTGGCGCATCTACATCAGTGGAAGCGCTAAGTTGCTGATTTGCTATGCTTGCTGTTAAAGGATTTGTGTATTGTACTTGCGCAGTACCAGTTAAATGCGTGTGCGTCATACTTCTGTATGTAGCACCAAGTGTTAACCACTCTACAGGTTTATACATGATACCTAAGTTCCAGGAAAAATTATGATAATCGGCTAAATTTGTTTTTACTGCTGCATTGCTTGTTAAAGGTAAACCAGTTTTTGCACTTTGTTGAGCAGTTAAAAGCGGTACACCAAACGCATACCTTTCTACACCACTTTGCGTTGTGCCTATGTTTATTGCGCCTCCTATAAATAAATTATCTGTAATTTTATAACCTGCACCAAAAGCAAAAACTTCCCTGTAGTACCAGGATTTATAAGAATCGTAAGATAGCGGATTTAAAGGGCTATTTGTCCAGCTAATCGATAATCCAAAAGGCACATATACACCAAAGCCCAGTGTCAATTTTTTACTGACAGGCAAAGCAATGCCAAAGTTTGGTATAGTCATTGTAGCAGAATTGTCCGTAAAAGAGCCAAAAGAAGTACCACCGGGACTTACTCCAATTGGAGAATATGGATTTGGCGTTGGGTATACACCAAGAGGTTCTACACTCAAGCTGTTTACAGTTAAAAACGGTTTTACATTTTCAAAACCAAGTGTCACTTCGGGTTTATTAATCTGGGCAAGACCAGCTGGGTTATAGTATAGAGCAAATGGATCATTTGCCCAGGCAGCATATGCACCACCCAAAGAAGTAGCTTTTGCTCCTATACCGTACGTGTCAACATTACCAGCAAATGCCTTTACAGACAGTAACAACCCTAGACTTGCAAGTAGAGCAACTTTAGACAACTTTTTCATAAAACCCCCTATTAAACAAAATTTTAATTAATCTTATACATAAAAATTTAATAAAAGTCAATAGTAACTTAATTATTTTAAATTTAACCGTATCTTAAAAATTATACTTGACATTTACGTAAAAGATTGATATATTTTAAAAACATTTGGAAAGGGGGGAATTTATGGAGAATTGGCCTTTTAAGTCACTGCCAGATATGCTTAGGCAGAATGCTTTGGTGTATAAAGATAAAATCGCTATTGCTTACAAAAAAACTGGAGGCTTAACAAAATTTACTTACGATGATTTCTATAGGTTTACTTTGATGGTTTCAAGAGGCTTAAAAAAACTAGGCGTTAACCAAAAAGACAAAGTTGCAATTCTATCTGAAACTAGAACAATGTGGTCTTTAGCAGATTTTGGCATAATGAACCTTGGTGCTATTGTAGTGCCAATATATCACACAAATACACCTGAACAAATTGCTTACATCATTAATCATTCAGAATCTAGGATTGTTTTTGTTTCTGACAAAACTCAATATTTGAAATTACTTGAAGTAAGAGACCAGATTCCAAATATAGAATTTGTCATAGCTCACGATAGATTTTTGGGAGATAAAAAACTTCCACTTATAACATTTTATCAGGTGTCAGAAATTTCAGAACCCTTAAGCGCAAACGAACAAAAAGAAATTGAAGCTTTAATTGAAAATATTGATATTGATGATACATTCACTATTAAATACACGTCTGGCACAACTGCAGAACCAAAAGGCGTTGAATTAACACATAAAAATCTCATATCTAATATCTATTATATTAATAAAAAAGCAAATAATTTAATTGATTCTAATGACATATTTCTTACTTTTTTACCTTTCAGCCATATTTTGGGTAGAGCAGATAGCTATTACTTGCCACTTGCATATGGTGCACAAATAGCTTTTGCTGAAAGTATAGAAAAGATTGCAGATAATATTTTAGAGTTTAAACCCACAATAATAGTAACAGTCCCAAGGTTGCTTGAAAAAATTTATTCTAAAATATTAGATTCTGTGCACCATGCAAGTAATTTTAAAAGAAGTTTATTTCACCAGGCTTTATCTATAGCTAAAGAATATATAGAAGCAAGGTATGTTAATAATAATTTAAACGCTACTTTAGAGCTAAAATATAAATTTTTTGATAGATTGGTTTTTTCAAAAATCAGACAAAAATTAGGGTTAGAAAATTTTAAAACATTTGTTTCTGGTGGTGCGCCACTTGAAATAGAAGTCAACAAATTCTTTTGGGGTTTGGGTATCAAAGTGTTAGAAGGGTTTGGTTTAACAGAAACATCACCAGTATTATGCGTTAATTCTTTTGAAAAAATGAAATTTGGTTCTGTTGGTACTTTGATAGATGATACACAAATAAAAGTGGCATCAGACGGTGAGTTATTATTTAAAGGGCCACAAATTACAAAAGGCTACTACAAAGCCCCTGATTTAAATAAAGAAGCTTTTGATGAAGAAGGATTCTTTAAAACTGGCGATATTGGCAAAATTGATGAAGAAGGCTTTATATACATTACGGATAGAAAAAAAGAAATAATTGTTACAGCAGGTGGTAAAAATATTGCACCAGCGCCAATTGAGAACGCTCTAAAACTGTCTAAATATATATCAAACGCCTATGTTTATGGTGATAGAAAGCCATATTTAGTGGCTCTTGTGACGATGAATATTGAGCGAGTATTAGAGTTTGCGAAAGAAAATCACTTACATTACTTTGATATAGGTGATCTTTCAAAAAATGAAAAAATGCTAGATTTATTTAAATCTGAAATAGAAGAAATCAACAAAACATTGGCAAGATATGAAACAATAAAAAAGTTTTCAATTCTACCACATGATTTTAGTATTGAAGGTGGTGAATTAACTCCAACTTTAAAACTAAAAAGGCGTGTTATTTACAAAAAATATACAGATAAGATTGAATGTCTATATACAGAAGATGGCAATTGTTTTAGTTGCTAAAAGGAGGTTTTTTTAATGTATAACAAAAAGGAGGTTTTGGAATGAGAGAAATTAACAAAGTCGCCGTACTTGGCGCAGGTGTTATGGGTTCTACGATTGCTGCGCATTTAGCAAATGCGGGCATTGAGGTTTTGCTTTTAGACTTACCAGCTGATGATAACCCAAACAAAATTGCTCAAATTGGTTTAGACGCAACTGTTAAGTCTAAACCAGCAGCATTTTATTTGCCAGAGTATTCATCGTTTATAAAAGTTGGTAATTTTAGGGATGATCTGCCAAAAGTTAAGGATTATGATTGGGTTATAGAAGTAGTTGTTGAGCAAATGGATATTAAAAAAAAGCTTTTAAATCAGCTTGCGCCTTATTTAAATCCAAATAGCGTTTTTTCTAGTAATACTAGTGGTTTGTCTATTAATGAAATGTCTGAAGTTTTACCAGAAAATTTGAGGAAAAATTTTTTAATTACACATTTTTTCAATCCGCCAAGGTATATGAGGCTTTTGGAAATTGTACCATCAAAGTATACTGACCCAAAAATAGTCAAACAAATGGCTGAATTTATCTCTAATAGATTAGGTAAAGGTATAGTGTATGCCAAAGATACGCCAAACTTTGTTGCTAATAGGATTGGCGTTTACTCCATATTCAATGGAATAAAGCACATGTTAGATATGGGTTTAACTGTAGAAGAAGTTGATGCAATAGCAGGACCAGCTACCGCAAGGGCAAAAAGTGCCGCATTTAGGACATCTGATTTAGTTGGTACAGATACGATGGTGCATGTTGCAAACAATACTTATGAGTTGTTAAAAGAAGACGATGAAAGAGAAATTTTCAAAATACCGGAATTTCTTAATTATATGGTTGAAAAAAAATTACTTGGAAACAAAACAAAACAAGGTTTTTATAAAAAAGAAAAAGTTGACGGCAAAAATGTAAATTATTATTTTGATTACAACAAAAAAGAGTATGTGTTGTCACAGAAACCAAAATTTGCATCAATTGAAACAACAAAGCAAATTGATTCAAAGGCGCAATCACTAAAAGCACTGATCACTTCAAATGATAAAGCAGCTCAATACGCATGGAAAAACATTAGGGACACAATCATCTACGCAGCCAAGCGTATACCAGAAATTGCCGACGATGTAGTCAACATTGATAATGGCATGAAATGGGGATTTAACTGGGAACTTGGACCATTTGAGATGCTTGATGCAATAGGTGTTAAATATTTTATTGAAAGATGCGAAAAAGAATCTGTCAAATTTCCTGAATGGTTAAAAGGCATTGATCACATATATAAAATTGAAAATGGCAAGAAATATTACTATGACTGTATAGGAAAAACTTACAAAGAATTAGAGTTGCCAAAAACTCAAATTAACTTAGAGTTACTTAAATCAGCAAACAAAGTCGTAGAAAAAAATTCTGGCGCAAGCTTAATTGATTTAGGAGATGGCGTATTTTGCCTTGAATTTCATACAAAAATGAACGCAATCGGTGCAGAAATTATTACAATGATAAATAAATCACTTGCAAAAGCTCAAAGTGATGGCATAGGTCTTGTTATTGCAAATCAAGGTAAATTGTTTTCAGCTGGTGCTAATTTAATGTTAATTGCAAGCCTAATTGCAGAAGGTGATTTTACCCAGGTGGCTCAAGCTGTAAAAACTTTCCAAAAAGCTTCAATGAATATAAAATATTCAAAAGTGCCTGTTGTTGCAGCACCATTTAATTTAACATTGGGCGGCGGTTGCGAGATCAGTCTTCACTCGGATGCGATAGTTGCACATGCAGAAACATACATGGGTCTTGTAGAAGTGGGTGTTGGCTTGATACCAGGTGGTGGCGGTACAAAAGAAATGGCACTTAGAGCCATTGAAGAAGCTAGTCTTAACAATACAGATGTTTCACCCTTTACTTTTAAGGTTTTTCAAAACATTGCTATGGCAAAAGTTTCAATGAGTGCAGATGAGCTATTCCAATTAGGTTATTTAAGACGCGGTGATTCCATAACAATGAACATTGATAATTTGATCTTTGATGCAAAACAAAAAGTTATAGCACTATCTACAAACTATAGACCACAAAAACCAAAAGAAAACTTGAGCGCACCAGGAAGAAGCGTAGCTGCAAGCATAAAAGCACAGTTGTGGAATATGAAAATGGGTGGCTATATAACTGAATATGAAGAATACCTTGGCGGGCTTATTGCAAATGTAATGACAGGCGGTGATGTGCCAGCAGGCACATTAGTAACTGAAGAATATTTGCTTGACTTAGAGCGTGAAGCATTTTTGAAAGCTTGCGGTAATAAAAAAACACTGGAGCGCATACAACATATGCTAAAAACCGGCAAACCATTGAGGAATTAAAGGAGGAAAATATGAAAAGTGCATATATTTTAACTGCGTACAGGACAGCAGGTTGTAAAGCAAAAAAAGGTAAATTTAAAGATACGAGACCTGATGATCTGGCTGCAGCAGCCATACGAGGTCTTATAGATAGAACAGGCATTGAAGAAGCGTATATTCAAGATGTTATTTTGGGCTGTGCATTTCCAGAAGCAGAGCAGGGTATGAATGTAGCACGCATTGCTTGTCATAAAGCAGGTCTTTCTTATGAAATACCCGCTCAAACTGTAAACAGGTTTTGTTCATCTGGCTTGCAATCAATTGCAAGTGCTGCAGAGCGTATAATGGCTGGTTTTGCAGACTGCATCATAGCAGGTGGTGTTGAAAGTATGACAATGGTTCCAATGGGTGGCAATAAATACAGTGCTAATCCAGGTCTAGTCGATACCTGGCCACAAGCTTACTCGGCAATGGGCATAACCGCTGAGCTTGTTGCAGAAAAATTTAATATTTCAAGAGAAGATCAAGATGTTTTTGGATATAAGAGTAACATAAAAGCCGCAGCAGCCTTAGAAAAATTTAAAGAAGAAATTATCCCAGTTGAAATTGAAAAAGTTTCAGTGGTTAATGGTAAATTAAAAAAAGAAAAAGAAATTGTTGATATTGATGATGGTGTAAGAGCGGATACTACAATTGAGGGTTTATCTAAGCTAAAACCTGCTTTTAAAGTAAATGGCACTGTTACTGCAGGTAATGCTTCACAAATGACAGACGGTGCTGCGGCAGTTTTTGTCGTATCAGAAGATTTCTTAAAAAAAATAAATAAAGAACCAATGGCAAGATTTGTTGGCTTTGGTGTAAAAGGTGTTCCTCCAGAAATTATGGGCATTGGACCAACTGCTGCGATCCCAGAAGCACTCAGGTTAACAGGATTAACATTAAATGATATTGGCCTAATAGAACTAAATGAAGCTTTTGCTTCCCAATCTATTTATTGCATAAGAACACTCGGGCTTGATGAATCTATTGTAAATGTTAATGGCGGTGCTATTGCGCTCGGTCACCCACTTGGCTGTACTGGAGCAAAACTTACAACATCGCTTTTGCACGAAATGAAAAGAAGAAATAATGTTAAATACGGTTTAGTCTCTATGTGCATTGGTGGTGGCATGGGCGCTGCTGGCATTTTCGAAAAAATATAAAATTTAGGAGGATTTATGAAAGGTGGAGAATTTATCGTAAAAGAAATCAATTCCAGTGAAATAACAATACCAGAAGAAATTACACAAGAACAAAGGCAAATGGCAGAAACAGCGGAAGCTTTTGTAACAAATGAAATCTTGCCAGATATCGATGAAATTGATAAGCATAACCTGGATTTGTTAAAAACACACTTAAAAGAGGCTTCTGAGTTAGGCTTTCTTGGCATTTATGCACCAGAAGAATATGAAGGTGTTGACTTAGACACAAAAACAACCATTGCAATTGCAGATAAAATGGGTGCTGCGGGCTCTTTTGCTGTGGCATTTGCAGCGCACGTTGGCATTGGAAGCTTACCGTTAATTTACTTTGGTACAAAAGCGCAAAAAGACAAGTACCTAAAAAAACTTGCAACTGGTGAATGGATTTCAGCATATTGTTTGACTGAACCAGATGCAGGTAGTGATGCTATGAATATTACTACTTATGCAACACTTTCGGAAGATGGCAAGTATTACATTTTGAATGGTTCAAAAACCTATATTACAAACGGAGGCATAGCAAACTTATTTACTGTTTTTGCAAAAATTAATAAAACAGACTATGCTGCATTTTTAGTCGAGCGCAGCTTTGAAGGCGTAAGTATAGGCAGAGAAGAAGACAAAATGGGCATAAGGGGTTCGTCCACCACACCTGTGATGTTTGATAATGTAAAAGTACCTGTTGAAAATCTACTTGGTGAGATTGGAAAAGGCTATAAAATAGCTTTTAGTGTTTTAGATGAAGGAAGATTTTTACTTTCAGTTGCAGCCGTTGGTGGCGCTAAAATGGCTCTCCAAGAAGCCATCAAGTATGCAAACCAGAGAAAACAATTTAAAGTTCCGCTTACAAAATTTGGCGCAATAAAAGAAAAAATATCTAATATGATTACAAAAATTTTTGCTGGAGAAGCACTAAACTACAGACTTGCAGATCTCTATGACAAAGAAATTCAAAAAATTGACCATAGCGACCCAGATTATTACTTAAAAAAACAAAAAGCCCTTGAAGAGTATAGTATAGAATGCTCAATATCAAAAGTTTACGGTAGCGAAGCGCTTGATTATGTTGTAGATGAAACTGTTCAAATTTTTGGTGGTTATGGATTTATAAAAGATTATCCCGCAGAAAGATTTTACAGAGACGCAAGAATTAACAGAATCTTCGAAGGTACAAATGAAATAAACAGATTACTCGTGCCAGGCATTATGCTTAAAAAAGCCATGAAAAATGAGCTACCTTTGCAAAAAGAAGCAATGTATGCTTTCGAGGCATTAATTACACCTTCATTTGACGAAATCGACGATTCGGTAAAATTTTCATACGAAAAAAAATTAATAAAAAACCTAAAAACCCTATATTTAGCTTTAAGCGGCATGGCTGTACAAAAATATTTAGATGGTATCAAAAAAGAAGAAGAAATACTGTTTGCTCTAGCTGATATCTCTATTAACTTATTTGCTCTTGAAAGCTCAATACTTAGAGCTGATAAATCTCAAACTTTAGTTAATAAAAATAAACTACCATTGTATGATGCAATAGCTAAAACAGTAGCTTTTGAGTGTACAAACAATATAGAAGAGGCGGCAAAACGCGCGGCATTTTATATTGGAGGCGATGCATTACAAAGCATTTTAAGTGGTATTAGGCGTTTTACAAAATATGATGCAAATGACTTACTTGAAGCTAAAAGACTGTTAGCAGACACCGCAATAGATCAAGAAAAATACATATTTTAATTTAAAAGGGGGCTTAATGCCTCCTTTTTTTGGGGTGATCTATGTACAATGTAATTTTAAATGAAAATCAAAAAAAGATTTTTGAAGAAGCAAGTGAGTTTGTAAAAAGTGTTGACAAACAATTGCTTATTGATATGGATGCAGATTTAATAGAATACCCAAGACAAACCATTAAAAAGCTTGGAGATTTGAATTTACTTGGTATAAGGTTTGAAAAAGAATTTGGTGGCAGAAATTTAAGCTGGCAAGAAGAAGTAGTTTTAATTGAAGAAATCGGCATTCTTGGTGCTGCTTTGTCGTGTGCTAGCGTAATGCCTTCAATTGTAGGTGAGGCGATCTCAAAATTTGGGAGCAATTATCAGAAAGAAAAATATTTAAAACCTACATTAAAAGGAGATTTAATTTGTGCAGAAGGCCTAACAGAACCAAGAGGTGGTTCTGATTTTTTTGGCGCAACAACCATAGCTAAAAAAGACGGCAACAAATGGATTTTAAATGGACAGAAAAGATTTATTGTAGGCGCAAAAGGCGCAGATTATTTTTTGATTTATGCTAAAACCAATTTTTCAAACGATTACAAGCAAAATATGAGCGCATTTTTGGTTGACAAAAATCAAGTTAGTGTAGAAAATCTATATGAGCTTATGGGAGCAAGAGGAGCCGGCACGGGCAGAATTGTACTAAAAAACGCGATTGTTGGCGAAGAAAATCTAATTGGAAAAGAAAACGAAGGCTCAAAAATATTCTATCAAATGATGATACCAGAACGTTTAACTACTGCAGCGGGGGCGTTGGGTATTGCTAAAGCAAGCCTGGAAATTGCACTTTCCTACT
The DNA here is from genome assembly GCF_049977265.1 of Desulfurella sp. GTDB lineage: Bacteria > Campylobacterota_A > Desulfurellia > Desulfurellales > Desulfurellaceae > Desulfurella. Next base: position 11,712 of record NZ_JBMFGQ010000036.1, read on the forward strand.
CAAAAAATAGGAAAGCCTTTGGTCAGCCAATAAAAAATTTTGAAGCGGTAAGCTTTAAAATAGCTCAATCAAGCGCATTGCTTGATGCAGCAAGATCCCTTGTGCATACAGCAGCAAAAGCAGTTGATGAATTGCAAGACTCAAGTATTCAACGCAGACTTGTAAGCGAAGCAAAGCGATTTTCTACACAAGCAGCATGGGAGATTGTAAACAATGCGATGCAAATTATGGGTGGCATTGGCTATACTAATGTTTATCCTATTGAAAGATACCTCAGAGACACACGATTGATGATGATCTGGACTGGCACAAACGAAATTATGGATTTAATAGTCCAGCACGAATTATATAAAGAGTTGGACAAAATGCGAATCAAACGTGATATAGAAAACGATGCCAAATCATCTGACAAAATAGAAGAAAAGGTATTTGAGTAAAAATGGATAGGCACACGCTTGATACACCTTATCCTGTTGGTCCTGTGCATTTTTATACCTGTGAGTTAAGTGGCGATATAATTATGTTTGACACAGGACCATACACATTTGTTGCACTTGACTATATCAAAAAAAACATCAATTTAAACAGATTGAAATACGTATTTATTACGCACTCTCACGCTGATCACTATGGGCTTGAAAATTTTATTGCAAAAAACTCACAGGCAAGAATTTTTATGCCAAAAATGGATCACCTTAAATTTACAAATCTTCAAACAAGGATAGAAATTTCTAAAAAGCTGCTTTTAAAATATGGCTTTAGTACAGATTACATTGAAAAAATAAAAATTATGCTTTTGAATTTTGTAAACAGTGTACCTTTGCCCATAAATTATGAAATTTTAGAAGAATCAAAGTTTGATATTGACTTAAATTATATGTTTTGCCCTGGTCACTCCAAAAGTGATGCAGTTTATTTATTTAACGGTTATGCAATAACGGGTGATTGTCTGTTAAATAATATTTTTCAAACGCCATTGCTTGATGTTGACTATGATAAAAATGATAGGTTCAATAATTATGAAGCCTATTGTTCTACTTTACTAAAATTTCCAATTTTAGAAAAATATACCATTTTACCAGGACACAGAAAACATAGCTCAATTGAAGAAATTGTAGTTTTCTATGTAACAAAAATTATTGAAAGAGCAAGTCTTATTCAAGACCATTGCGATAAATTAGTATTTGATATTATAAAAAATACGATTCCTTATGCTCTAAATGACCCATTTACTGCCTATATAAAAGCATCAGAAGTATTGTTTTTTCTGGATTTTTTGTCAAACCCATACCTGTTGATAGAAAGCCTTGAAAAGATAAATATAATAGACAGCCAACTTTTGAGAATGTTTGATAGGATTTTTTCTCAAAAAAGTTTATCAAAAAAATTAAATTAAACTTGAAATTAAACTTTTCAAATATATAATACAAGTAGCATTTAATATTTGGAGGATAGTGTTGAATAGAGTTTTATTGGTCATATTTGATGGCTTTGGCGCAAACCCAAATAGGGCTTATAATGCTGTTGCATTGGCAAAAACGCCTAATTTAGATTACTATTTTGCCAATAATCCACATACAGTAATAGAAGCTTCAGGTGTTGCATGTGGTCTTCCAGATGGTCAGTTTGGCAATTCGGAAGTGGGTCATTTAACCCTAGGATCAGGTAGAATACTAAAGCAAGACCTGCTTAGAATTACAGAAAGTTTTGAAGACGGCACTATTAACGAAAACCCCACATGGCAAAAAATTATAAAAGAAAATTCAAATAAACGGTTGCATTTAATCGGTTTGGTTTCTGATGGAGGCGTACATTCTCATATACAGCATATAATTTACCTTATAAAACTCCTTGCAAAAAACAACATTGAGCCAGTTTTACATATGATAACTGATGGCAGAGATACACCACCAACAAGTGCACCCATTTATTTAGATATTTTAGAAAAATTATTTAATAAGCTATCAAAAGGTACAATTGCAACGGTAAGCGGTAGATATTATGCTATGGATAGGGCACAAAACTACGATAGAGTAGAAAAGGCATACAAAGCTATTGTAAATCATGAAGGATTGTCTGCAAAAAGTGCAAAAATTGCTATAGAACAAGCCTATGCTAGAGGAGAAACAGACGAGTTTATAACACCCACTTTTATAGAAGGTGTTGCACCAATTCAGAAAGATGAAGCAGTATTGTTTTTTGATTTTAGAGCAGACAGGATGCGTCAGATTGTAAGTGCTTTTGGAAGCAGTGATTTTAAATACTTTAAGCGCAATAATGTGTTTAAAGTTTACTGTATGGTAGAATACGATGAAAAATTTGATTTTGATGTGCTTTTTAAACCCATTTTTCCTAAAAATGTACTATCAGAAGTCATAAGTAAAGCTGGACTTACCCAATTTCACTGTGCAGAAAAAGAAAAATACGCTCATGTTACTTATTTTTTTAATGGCGGAAAAGAGGAGCCTTTTGATAAAGAAGATAGGGTGATTGTACCATCGCCAAATGTATCTACGTATGATTTAGCACCCCAAATGAGCGCATGCGAAGTGGCAGATCAAACAATTAAAGCTATAAAAAAGCATTACGATTTTATTGTAATAAACTTTGCAAATGGGGATATGGTAGGGCATACGGCTGTGCAAAAAGCTTGCATAATTGCTGTTGAAACACTTGATACGCAATTTAACCGCCTGGTAAAAGCTGCTTTAGAAGAAGGATATAATATTTTGCTTACTGCCGATCATGGCAATTGCGACGAAATGGTTGACCCAATAACTGGAGAGCCTCACACCCAACACACAATTTATCCAGTACCTTTTTTGATTATTGGCAAAAAGTATAACCTTAGAACTCAAGGCGGAATTTGTGATATTGCCCCCACGGTTTTGGATTTGTTAAATTTGGAAAAACCATCGGAAATGACCGGTAAAAGTTTGCTACTAAAACCAACTTATTATATTTAGGAGGTAAAAAATGGATGTAAAGGTTCCTCTGGATGTTCCATATGAGCGAAGGCAAAGCTACATTAGAAACTTTAATATTATGACGCACGAAACAGGCAGACTGGCATTATTTGCTGGAGACCAAAAAATAGAGCATATGAATGATGATTTTTTTGGACCAAATATTCCAATTGATGATAGTTCACCAGAACATCTATTTAAAATTGCCCAAAATGCAAAGATTGGCACTTTTGCTTCTCAAATTGGCCTTATAGCCAGATACGGCATTGATTATCCCAAAATACCTTATGTAATGAAAATCAATTCAAAAACAAATCTGGTTAAAAAAGATTTAAAAGATCCGCTCAGTACAGCAATGCTTGATATTGAGCAAATTGATAGGTTTAAAAAACAATCTGGTTTAAATATTGTTGGTGTTGGTTATACTATTTATCCAGGCAGCGAATTTGAATACATAATGCTAAAAGAAGCAGCTCATATTATATTTGAAGCTCATCAGCTAGGTTTGATTGCTATAATCTGGTCTTATCCACGGGGAAAAAGTGTTGCAGACGAATACGATCCTCATTTAGTTGCAGGTGCTTGCGGATTGGCCGCGTGTCTGGGTGCTGATTTTGTGAAAGTTAATTTTCCTAAAAAAGAAGGTGTAAATATTTTTGAAGCCTTTAAAGAAGCAGTTTTAGCTGCAGGTAGAACACGTGTAATGTGTGCTGGTGGATCATCAAAAGAACCAAAAGCTTTTTTAGAAGAATTATACAATCAAGTTCACATAAGTGGTGTTCAGGGTGCTGCAACAGGCAGAAACATTCATCAAAAACCGCTAAAAGAAGCAATTAGCTTTGCAAATGCAATTTATGCAATACTTGTAGAAAATAAATCAGTAGAAGAAGCCTATAAAATTTATCAAGAAGGTTGATTTATGCTTGCTTTTGTCTCCTATAAAGTAAAAATTGTTGCAACCATATGTATATCTTACTGAAGGAGCACTAAAGCGCGACAAAGAATTTCATTAATTCAAATTGGTATGAGTTTCTTCGCTTGACGCTAGAGGCTACCCAAGGATTGCTGCCCACTTGTCATCCTGTAGGGCACGTTAAGTGCCCGAATAAACACAATATTTTAAAGGTGTAGGGACCTTTAGCTTAAGCATCAGTATGATACTCCCTTTTCGTCATTCTGAGGGCTTTGTCTGAAGAATATCTAAGTGGATTCTTCACTTAGCTTTAGAATTATAAAAAAAGGACGCGTCAGTATGACTACCCACCTGTCATTCTGAAGAAGCGTTAGCGACGAAGAACCTCCTCACTTTAAATTGGTATAGAGTAGATCCTTCGCTGACGCTTCAGGATGACTAACTTCGCTTACGCTTCAGGATGACTAACTTCGCTAACGCTTCAGAATAACACCCCCATATGTCA
>NZ_JBMFGQ010000037.1:0-15155 GCF_049977265.1 Desulfurella sp.
ATAAATATGGTAGAATCAGGCGAAGCGAGCGGTAACTTAGATGCGGTGCTCCAAAGACTTGTTATTACTATGGAAAAAGATCTGGCGCTAAGGCGCAAACTCAAAGGTGCTTTGATTTATCCAGCAATGGTAAGCATTGTAGCAGTTGCAGTTATTGCATTGATATTAACGTTTGTAATACCTACATTCAGCAAAATGTATGCAGATAGCGGTATGCAATTACCGCTATTAACACGCATTGTAATTGGCGTAAGTAATTTCTTAAGAGATTATATAATTGTAATTCTTTTAATTCTTGCAATAATCATTGGAGCTTTTGTTATTGCAAAAAAGAAAAGTATAAAATTTAGAACATATGTAGACTCACTCATGCTTAAATTACCTTTACTTGGTACACTCATTTTAAAGACATCTATTGCCAGATTTTCTTCTATTTTATCAATGCTTACTTCAGGTGGCGTAAGCATCCTGGAAGCTATAGATATAGGTGCAAAAACTTCAGGCAATCTTGTTATAGAAAATACTTTAACGAAGGTCAAAGAAGCGGTAAAAGAAGGATCAAATTTGTCTGAGCCTATAGCAAAAGCTGGGATTTTTCCGGATATGGTATCACAGATGATTTCTGTTGGCGAAGAAACTGGAAAGCTAGAAGATATGCTCGTTAAAGTATCTCAATATTATGAAGAAGAAGTAGATAACAGTGTTAAAAATTTAACAACGATGTTAGAACCCATAATTATAGTAGTATTGGGAGTCATAGTGGGAACTCTTGTTATAGCAATGTATCTACCTATATTCAAGATTGGTCAAGCAATTAAGGGTGGATAGAAATTGTGCTTAAATAGCGCTCTGCGCTATCGCAAACCATAAACACGATATTTTTATCTTTATACTCACTTTTATTTGCAAGCCTGTAAGCAACTGCGAAATTTGCTCCGCTTGATATGCCAGCCAAAATACCTTCTTTTTTAGATAAGTAAATAGCGTATTCTATTGCTTCCTCATCTTTTACTAACTCGATTTTATCAATTAAACTTAAATCTAGATTTTTCGGTACAAATCCAGCACCAATACCTTGTATTGCATGAGGCTTAGGTTTAAAATCAATATTTTTTAAGCGGGAGCTAATAGCAGGACTTTTTTCTGGCTCAACTGCTACACAAATGGAGTCTTTTTTTGTTTTTTTCAAAAACCTTGAAACACCAGTTATTGTACCGCCTGTACCAACACCGCTTACAAAAACATCAACTTTGCCATCTAAAGCATCGAAAATTTCGGGACCTGTAGTAAGTTCATGTGCTTTTGGGTTTGAAGGATTATTAAACTGATCCGGCATAAAAAAATTATTTGAATTTTTTAAAATCTCGTTTGCTTTTTCAATTGAGCCTTTCATACCTAAATTAGCTCTTGTTAAAATTACATTTGCTCCAAATAATTCCATTAACTTAATACGTTCTTTACTCATTGATTCAGGCATTACTATATTTACATTAAAACCAAATAATTTACCCAAAAAAGATAAAGCAATGCCAGTATTTCCACTTGTAGGCTCAATAATTTCCATCCCTGGTTTTAGTTTGCCACTATCCAAAGCATCTTTAATCATAAAATATGCAGCCCTATCTTTAACCGAAAATGTAGCATTTTTTGTTTCTAATTTTACAAAAAGCCTTGCATTGGTTTTTAAACCAAGCTCCACTAATGGTGTTTTGCCAATTGTATCAATAATGCGCATTTTACCTCCAACAAGGCTTTACGCCTATTTAAAAAACTTAGCTTGCGTCATTCGCAAGCGCTAGCAAAAAACCTCCCGCACGCAGGAATTGGTAAAGAAAGTTGATCCTTCGTTTACACTCAGGATTAGTAACTTTGCTTACGCCAGCAAATTTTATAATTTATTGCGCTATGTGTCAAAATTTAAAAAACACTTTACAAGAAAGTGTTTTTTAAGTATTATAGAAACATGGAGCTAACTGAAATAATCAAGTTTGACAAAGACGGGCTCGTGCCCGTTATTACTCAAGATTTTTACAATAAAGATGTTTTAATGTTTGCATATGCAAATAAAGAAGCGCTGCAAAAAACTATTCAAACAGGTTATGCTCACTATTTTTCAAGAAGTAGAAAAAAATTGTGGAAAAAAGGCGAAGAAAGTGGCAATGTACAAAAAATAAAACAAATCTTATTTGACTGCGATGAGGATTGTATACTTTACAAAGTTGAACAGGTGGGTTGTGCGTGCCATACTTTTCACAGAAGCTGTTTTTATAGAGAATATTTTAGAAATCAGATAATAGAAATCCAACCACAGCTTGATAAAAATTTTAAAGAAACTATTTATAATGTTGAAAATGTCATTGTAAGCGATAGGAAAGAACTTCCCACGAAATGTCATTCTGAGCAAAGCGAAGAATCTCAAGTAGATCCTTCGCTAGAGCTAAGGATGACAGGGGACACGCTCAGGATGACCATTCTTGACGAACTTTACAAAACCATACTTCAAAGAAAAAAAGATATGCCTCAAAACTCTTATACTGCTAAATTATTTTCAGATGGCCTGGAAAAAATTGCAAAAAAATTAAACGAAGAAACACTTGAGTTTCTTTTTGCACTAAAAGAAAACGACACATCACACATAATTTACGAAGCAAGCGATTGTTTGTATCATTTGTTAGTTGCACTAGCATACAAAGAAATACCTTTTGATGCAATTTTGGAAGAATTAAAGCGTAGAAGAAACTTTTCTGGTGAATTCGAAAAAAAGACAAGATGAATATAACAATTATTTTAGATGAGCCGTGGAATAGCTCTTTAACTTTCCTTGGCAACTCGTTTTTGGAAACCTTAGAAAAATCTCATCAAGTCTCTTTAATATGCCAGAAAGATAGTTACATAGATAAATATTATTCTAAGGTAAATGAAAAAAAAATCCAAAATAGATCATTTAATAACGCTTCAATAACTAAATACTATATAAACAACTTACGTACCAAAAATCCCATAGTTTTTTTTAAAAATCTAAATCAAATAAGAATGCATCTAAATGCAATAAAACCAGACATTGTACTTACAATTAGAGGAGATGCAACTTTTCAGGCATGTTTATTAAAAAATCACTTTAATTTTAAACTCATTAGAATTTTTGGTGAAAATAGAAAACCTTCTCTAAACAGACATTGCATAGATTATGTTTTCTTAAGCACAAAAAGATATGAAAATATAGTTAAAATTCCTCATAGCATAATTAATGGTGTTGTCGATACAAAAAAATTCACATTTAAAAAAGAAGGTGCTCTAAGGGTTAGAAAAGAATTTGGTATAGACAATTCGGATTTTGTTTTTGGGTTTATTGGTAGAACTTCAAAGGTAAAAGGCATATTTATGCTTTGCCAGGCATTTGCAAAACTTGAGTTTAGCGCAAAACTATTTATGCTTGTCTATGAAACAGAAATAAAAATTAGCGAGATCTTGGAAATAATAAAACAGCTAAACATAGAAAACCGTGTAATTATAGAAAGCAAACTTCGAGATGATGTAGAAGATATAATCAGCGCATTTGATGTGGGTGTTGTAAGTTCAATTGATTCAGAGGCTATTGCAAGGACAACGCTAGAATTTCTTGCGTGCTCTAAGCCTTGTGTGGTAACAAATGTAGGTTGTTTAAGTGAAGTGGTTGACGACTCATGCGGAATCATTTGCAAACCAAATGTTTCAAGTCTACACCAAGCATTGACTTGCATACATGATAAAGATTTAAGCCTGATGGGAACATTTGCTTTAAAAAAAGCACAAAAGTATTCAATTGAAAGCTTGAGCGATCTGATAAATGATACGTTCAGTAATATATTTAAAAAATGATTAGTTTTTTAGGAGGCTATATGGATGTTTTTGAACAATCAGATAAATACACAGCAAATACTTACAAAAGAGCTAAGGTTTGTTTTGATCATGGAAAAGGAATATACTTATATGATAATAATGGAAACGCTTATTTAGACTTTTTAGCAGGCATTGCTGTAAATATTCTCGGGCACTCACATGATATTGTAGTAAATGCAATTTGCGAACAAGCAAAAAAACTCATACATGTATCAAACCTATATTACATAAAAGAACAGGCCGAAGCCGCACAGTTACTCGTTGAGCATTCATGTGCAGATAAGGTATTTTTTTGCAACTCAGGTGCAGAAGCAAACGAAGCGGCCATTAAACTTGCCCGTTTGTATGGAAAAAGCAAAAAAACAATACTGACATTTGAACATTCCTTTCATGGAAGAACAATTACAACACTTGCGGCTACTGGTCAAAAAAAATACCAGGAAGGTTTTGAACCTATAACACAAGGCTTTGTGTACGCAAAATTTAACGATATAGATGATTTTTATAGCAAAATGAACCCAGATATATGCGCTGTAATGATAGAATTCATACAAGGAGAAGGTGGAATTAATCAAGCTGATGCTCAGTTTATCAAAGAAATAACAGATTATTGTCAAAAAAATGACATATTGCTTATAGACGATGAAATTCAAACCGGGATGGGCAGGACTTCAAAGTTTTTTGCTTATGAGATGTATGATTGCAAACCAGATATTATTACATTGGCAAAAGGATTAGCAGCTGGCGTACCAATTGGTGCTATGCTTGCAAAAGATTATGTTGCAAGCGCTTTTACGCCTGGTTCGCATGGTTCTACATTTGGAGGTAATCCACTTGCCACAAAAGTTTCAAGCGAAGTAATAAATTTTATATTTAACAACAATATTTTATCTCATGTAAAAGAAACAGGCGAGTATTTTATAAACCAGCTTTTGCACTTAAAAGAAAAAAAAGCCTCAATAAAATCTGTAAAAGGCATAGGTTTAATTGTTGGCATATCCATTGACAAACCATGCGAAGAAATAGTAGAAAAAGCTTTGGAAAACAAAATTTTAATTGGCAAAGCTGGCAATGACACATTGAGGTTTGAGCCACCTTTGATTGTTAAAAAAGAGCACATAGATAGACTCATTGAGTTTTTAGATTCTGCATTATGAAGTTTGAAGATGATATACAAAAAATTGCAGATATAATAGCTACAGTGTTTGGGATTGGCTATACCGCGTATGCACCAGGTACTATGGGCTCTTTATTTGGCATTTTAATATATATGTTTTTAAAAGAAACTTCATTGAGTATTTATGCATTAACAGTATCATGTTTATTTGTAATAGGTACAATCGCCAGTGAAATTGTAGAAAGCGCCTATAATATAAAAGACCCTTCATTTATAATTATCGATGAAGTGGTAGGCATGCTTGTTACGCTTATGTTTGTAGGTTATTCTTTTTGGGCTGTGTGGCTTGGATTTTTATTTTTTAGAATTATTGACATATCAAAAGTACCCCCACTGAATTTTTTAGAACGCATAAGCGGTGGTCTTGGGATAATGCTTGATGATTTAGTGGGCGGGTTTATGGCTGGCATTTTGCTCTATATTATATTTAGATGAGTTATTCTGTAGTATTTTTAGATGTACCCTATTCCCATAACTATTACTTAAGTCGCATAAGAAATATTGGTGAAACTTGCTCTGTGACTTTATCTTGCACAAGCGATTTTAATGACATGCGCAAATCAATAGAGTTTGCATTCCAAAATTCAGATGGCTTATTCATTGTTTATTCAAAAAATTTATGGCATAAGCTACAAAAAATTATGCTTGTTAGTTTTGAGCGTCCAAGCGTATTTAAAGAAGAAGCCTATATTGTAGCTTCTGGTTTCAAAAAATTATCAGATGGCATATTTTCAGATATTGTTTACGGAAAGCCTGTTGTTTTTGTGCCGCAAGAGTTAGATGACAGTTTTGATTTTTCTGAACTAAAAAAACTATTCAATATTAAAAGCCAGGTAATAGGCGTTTTTGAAGGAAATATTAACACACAAAACACAATTTTTTCCGATGAAGTTTTAAGCTATATAAAGCTTGAAAACACCAATATGTTTGACTCAAAAATTCAAAAATCAAAAATATTTACATATAGTGCCCAGGATTGCAATCAAGCATTAATCGAAGTACTGGAAAAAACTTTAACAAAATTATCCATTGCTGATTTGTCAACAAATGGTTGTTTTATAAGCAAATTAATGTCGCAAGAAAAAAGTAAAAATTATATTGCACTTTGCATTGACAAATGCCCCATAGAGTCTTTATCTTACTTTTTTGGCATAGATCAAAAATATATAGAAAAATATGGCTACTTTAGTCAATCAATCGCAAAAGAGATTTCAAACGCTTTGTTGCAATTTAGCAATTCAGATTGTTCTATTACAATTTTGAATAATACTCAATATGATAGGTTTTTATTTTTTGTATTGTATAAAGATGAAACTTTTGATATGCTAATTAGAGAATTTGATGGTACGTACAATATTATAAGGCAAAAAGTAACTAATTTTGCCATACTTTTTTTAAGAGAATTTATTCTATCAAGAAGTTTATGAGAGCTTTTGTTGCAATAGAGTTACCACAAAACATTAAAGACAAATTAAATCTTTTAATAGAGTGCTTGCCAGAATCAAGCGGTATAAAATTTACAAAAATAGAAAACTTGCATATTACGGTTAAGTTTTTGGGAGAATTGTTAGAAAGCAATATAGAACCAATTGCAAAATTTTTAGAAAATATTGCTTTAAAATACAAAAAATTTAATATAAGACTTGATAAAAGTGGTGTTTTTAAAAGCCTTAAAGACCCAAGAATCTTTTGGGTGGGTCAAGATAACAATATTGATTTTTTAAACATTGCTTCAAGCCTTGATGCCTTATTTACAAAAGAAAACCATGTTTGCCATATTACACTTGCAAGGCTAAAGACTGCGCAAATTTTTCAAGTAAAAAATCTTATCGAAATTGCAAATAATTTTTTAAGCCAAAATACTTTGAACTTTAGTGTGGAAGAATTTTATTTATTTGAGAGTATATTAAAATCTCCAGCACCCATTTATAGACAAATAAAAAAGTTCAAACTTAAAGCATAAACTTATATTTTTATTGACTTTTTTAGAAAAATGTAGTATTAATTATACGATTGATTAAAAAGTAGGGATGTTTATGAGTACCAAAGAAAAAATTTTGGAAAAAGCCAGTGAATTGTTTGCTCAATACGGCTATCAGGAAACTTCTATCAGAAAAATTGCAAAAGAAGCAAAAGCCAATAGCGCAATGATAAGCTACTACTTTGGTAGTAAAAAAGCCCTTTATGAAAGTGTGTTGTCTACCAATATGGACGAATTTTTAGAAAGTGTATCTAGAATTAAAGCTAAAGATGAAAAAGAATTTTTAAAAAAGTTTATTAAGATTCATATCGGTGTCTTAAAGAAAAGAGGTAAATATATTTCATACTTAATGTTGAAAGAAAGTGCAACAAATTTTGAACAAGTTAAATCTCTAAAAGATAAATATTTTGATCCACTAGCAAATATTATAACCAGGGTTTTTAAAACTGGAATCGAAAAAAAAATATTCAAACCTTACAATGAACAGATTATGCTTCAGCTACTTATAGGTATTAATGTTATGCTTGCTTTAAAAAATCCCCAAAATAATATAGAAGAACTTTCAAACATTGCTTTCGATGTTTTTATGCATGGTATATGCGCTTGAAAACTAACATGTTGTTTTACAATAATCATCATAGCAAAAATTCTTATGTTAATTATTATTGCAAAATAAATTCTTTGGATACGATAAAGGCAATATATACTCTTTGTTTACATTTGATTTACATTTCATTTATACGCTATTTACACTTAACCTTTAATATCAAAATGAAAAATTTTGGCATTGGGTGTATTTTTGTGAATCAGGCATATTTATTTAAAATGGAGATCAAATGAAAGGTCTTTTAAAAATCGCCCTTAAGCTTCTTGCAAACGATAGGGGTAAATTCTTTACGCTTATTTTAGGCGTTACATTTGCAGTGTTTCTAATGAACCAGATGACTTCTATGTTTGCCGGCATTATGAGAAAGTCCACATCAAATGTAATAAATATAGGCGCAAAAATGTGGGTTATGGATCCATCCGTAGAAAACGACAGAAGCTCAATCCCATTACCAGATTATGTGCTTGACTATGTAAGAAGTATAAAAGGTGTAGCTATGGCTGTGCCAATTTACTTTGGCTCTGGACTTGTAAAGCTGCCAGACGGCACCTACCAGGGCGCAAATATAATAGGTTTAGACGACACTACACTATTTGGCAGACCACCTATTATAAAAGGCAACCTAAATAAAATTTACAATTCCGATGCTTTTATAGGTATTGTTGATTCTGATTACAGGAAAATTGGCTCACCAGGAATTGGCTCAGTGCTAAGTATAAACGATCACAGAGCAGTAATTGTTGCACTGGCAAAACCAACAAGTGGTGGATTATTTGGTACTCCCACTCTATATACAACATACACACGTGCTACGAAAGATTTACCTCAAACAAGGTATTCTATGTCATATATACTACTAAACCCAAAAAGTAATGCCGATATTCCATACATACAAGAACAAGTTAAGAAACTTGGCTACAAAGCATTGACTCAAAAAGAATTTGAAAAAACAATAGAAAATTTCTATAAATACAAAACAGGTATGGGTACAAACATAATGATTATGACATTAATCAGCTTTATTGTAGGCTTATCCATTGCAGGACAAACTTTTTATGCTTTTGTGCTTGAAAACTTAGAAAAGTTTGGGGCTCTAAAAGCAATAGGAGCAAAAAAGTACGAGCTTATGTCTATGATACTGTTTCAAGCCTCAGTTACAAGCTTTATAGGATACGGCTTTGGAATCATGTTTTCATCACTTATGATCGCTTTCTCCAAAGCAAGGATACCAAACTATGCAGCTATTGTTACTTACCAAAACATGCTTATTGCTTTTTTGATGGTGGTGGTAATTGCAGGATTTTCAAGCTACATTGGCATTAGAAAAGTTTTAAAGATAGAGCCTTTTGACGTATTTAGAGGATAATTCATGAAAGCAATATTGGAAGCTAAAAATATAGTAAAATACTTTGGTGTTGATGAAAGCAAAACATACGCTCTAAAGGGTGTAAATCTAACTGCCTACTATGGAGAAGTACTCTATATTGTAGGTCCATCAGGATCTGGCAAAACTACACTTTTGAGCATAATATCTGGCATTTTGCGACCAAATGAAGGCATAGTAATAGTCAAAGACAAAGATATATGGAAGATGAAAGATGATGACCTGGCTGATTTTCGCTTAAACCACATCGGTTTTGTTTTTCAAGATTACCACTTATTTCCAAAATTAACCACAACAGAAAATGTCAGTATACCTCTTTTTTTAAAAAGACAAAACTGGGATAAATCCTTAAAAGAAGCCAAATACTATCTCGATGTTATGGGTCTTGGCTCAAAAGCAGATCTTCCTGTCTACAAACTCTCAGGTGGAGAGCAACAGCGCGTTGCTATTGCAAGGGCTATTGTATCAAAACCAGATATATTGATATTTGATGAACCTACCGCATCACTTGATGGTGAAACAGGCAGACAAATTATATCGTTCGTAAAAGAGCATCTTTTAACTCAAGATAGAACAATCATTATAGTCACACATGATTCAAGAATATTTGAGTATGCAAACCGTATACTGCATATGGAAGATGGCAAATTAAAACAAACTACGGACAATCATTTTGATACTGAAAAAAATAACACAAGCGTTACTCAATTGGAGGCACAATGAGAACAAAGATTATATTTTTAATAGCAAGTATTGGCATATTAATAGGTCTTGTAAGTGCTTATATTTACAACAAGCGCACCACAGCTCTACCTCCTGTACATGTAGAAAAAAATCCCTATGAGGCTGGTTTATACGCAACAGGCATTATTGAAAGTTACCAGACAAACGGTGAAAATATAAATATTTTTCCCGATGTATCAGGAAGGGTTGTTAAAATTTTTGCAAAAGATGGTCAAAATGTTAAAAAAGGCGCACCTCTGTTTAAAATAGATGATACACAGCAAAAAAACATAACCCAGCAAGCCTACTATCAAATGCAAGCTGCCCTTGCCTATCTGCAAAAATTAAAAGCAGAACCAAGAAAAGAAACGCTTGAGGTATCAAAAGCTCAGCTAGAATATGCAAAAGCCCAGACTAAAGCTGCAAAAGATCAGTGGGATAAAGTAGAAAAAGCTTTTAAGCTAAACCCAAATTCTGTAAGCAAAAGCTCTTATGATAGTGCAAGAGATTCATACGATACAGCACAGGCAAATTATCAGTTAGCTCTAAAACAGTATGAACTAACAAAAGCTGGAGCTTGGAGTTACGATATTAAAAACGCACAAAGCCAGTATGAATCAGCGCAAAAAGCTTACCTTGCAAACAAAGCACTCCTTGATAAATATACTGTAAGAGCTCCGGTAGATGGTGTTGTGCTAAAAATAGCCACAGCTGTTGGAAGCTATGTATCGCCATCTGGATCATACGGCACATACACGCAAGGCTACGGTCCTGTTGTTGTGATGGGCAATATTGAAAAAGAAATGGAAGTTAGATGCTATGTGGATGAGATACTTGTCCCAAGACTCCCAAAACCTCAAGATATGCAGGCTATCGCCTATATAAGAGGCACAGATAAAAAAATACCACTTGAGTTTGTAAACTTGCAACCATATACCACACCAAAAATAGAACTATCAAATCAAAGGACAGAACAGGTAGATGTAAGGGTATTGCCTATAGTATTTAAGTTTAGAGTACCAAAAGACATAACAATTTATCCTGGCATGCTAGTTGATGTGTATATAGGAGAAAAGAAATGAAGAACAAGATAATTTTAGCTTTGGGTTTGGCAACATTTTTATCATCGTGCGCGCTATACAGCGCGCCTAAAAATGTAAATGTGCAAATACCAGATCAGTTTAAGTACTCAACAAATTCAACTAATTCTAAGTTAAATCAAAACTGGTGGGAAAACTTTAGTGACCAAAAGCTAAATAATACAATTAAAACTGCTTTGGATAATAACCTAAACTACAAAATAGCCATAAAAAACATACAGATTGCACAAACCTATGTAGGCCAAAACCAATCAGCATTGCTACCTACAATAAATGCTACCTACTCATCAACGCGCAATCAACCTTCAAAAAATGCATCCAATTCACCTTTCTCAAACTCTCAAATATACAATTTGCACCAGGCAGGTTTGTCTGCATCGTATGAGCTGGATGTGTGGCATCAAATCCAAAACAGCGTAAATCAGGCAAAAGCCAATGTTAATCTCTCCAAAGCCAATGCAGATGTTGTAAAGCTTACACTTATATCAAATGTTGCTCAAACCTACTTTCAGCTAGCTGCACTTAACCTATCAATAGAAAATTTCACACAGCAGCTTGAAGCGGCAAAAGAAATACTAAAGTTAAACGAGGACAAATATAAAAGCGGTCTTATAAACATAGAGCCCGTTGAAGATGCAAAAACACAATTAGAAAATATAAAAACAGTTTTAAACAATCTCATAAAGCAAAAACAGCTAACTCAAAACACACTTGCATATTATCTAGGTAAATACCCGGAAGACTTTTCTATAAATCCAGACACCAAGGATTTTGATGTAGATACATACGCAAAGCTAATACCCCCTCAAATACCTTCAAGTATTCTAACCCAAAGACCAGACGTTAAAGAAGCCATGTACAATGTACTCTCTTATGCCTATGCTCAAAAACAGGCGCTTGCAAACTTTTTTCCTGTATTTAATCTAACCGCCAATTATGGTTATGCTTCAACAAACCTTTCAAATTTTATAGAAAATGCAAGCAATGTCTGGAGCTTTGGGTTAAACATCCTTGCACCATTGTTTAACTATAAGAAAAATACCAGCATTTATGAGCGCTCGAAACTCCAATATGAGCAAGCCGTACTTAACTACAGAAATACAGTTATAAATGCATTTAAAGAAGTCGATAATGCTTTAGCTTCATACAAAAAAGACAGCCAGGCTCTCATAAGCTATCAAAAAAACTATCAATCCGCTAAAAATCTATATGATATATACAAAGCTCAATACGAAGCAGGCACTGTTGACTACATCACATATCTAAACTACAAAATAAACTTACTCAATGCTTATTACAACCTGATAAACCAAAACTTGCTTGTAAAAGAAGATGTCATTAGTATGTACAATGCGCTTGGTATGGGACTTTCAAATTAGCCAAAACCCCCTATTAAATAAAATGGGCAACCTCTTTTGTAAGGTTGCCCAAGCTTTTAAATTTAGCATTTGACTTTTTTAAAAAAATGATTACAATAGTTTTTTGTTGTCGCGGGGTAGAGCAGTCCGGTAGCTCGTCGGGCTCATAACCCGGAGGTCAGAGGTTCAAATCCTCTCCCCGCTACCAAATTTAATCTCCAGTTTATTACTTAAACTAATTTGATCATTATTTAAAGTAATTTGACAATAAAAGTAAACTATAATAATATCGAAAATTAGTAAAAATTTTGACGGGGGTGTTATGGAGTTATTCAGAAAAAAGACTGTTGAAATGATTGAAGATGACACAAGAGAAGGCCAGCCGCATTCGCTAAAAAAAGCGCTTAACTGGTTTGACTTAATGCTACTTGGTATTGGTGGCATTATTGGCACAGGAATCTTTGTGATAACTGGCGTTGCTGCTGCAAAGTATGCAGGGCCAGCTCTTATTATATCATTTGTTATCGCTGGTCTTGCAAGTGCATTTACAGCATTATCATATGCAGAATTTGCGTCAAGCTTTCCCATTTCTGGTTCTACTTACAGTTATAGTTATCTAGCTTTAGGAGAAATTGTAGCCTGGGTTATTGGGTGGGATTTGATATTAGAATACGCATTTGCCCTGCCTGCTATTGCACTTGGCTGGTCAGGCTATTTTACTGCGCTTTTGCATTCTTTAGGTATTACTGTGCCAGCCCAAATTGCAAACTCATCTTTTGCAGCAGCTGGCGGGGTAGTTAATGTTCCAGCTATGGGTATAATACTGTTTCTTACCTGGCTTGTTTATTTAGGCATAAGAGAAAGTGCTACATTTAATAATATAGCTGTTATATTCAAAGTATCTGTAATTCTATTTTTTATAGCAGTTGCCGTATGGCATATAAAGCCTGTAAACTGGCATCCATTTATGCCGTATGGATGGCATGGCGTAATGGCTGGTGCTGCAATCATATTTTTTGCCTACATTGGCTTTGATGCAGTATCAACAGCCGCAGAAGAATCAAAAAACCCTGCACGTGATATGCCTATTGGCATTATTGGCTCATTAGCTGTAAGCTCTATTTTGTACATAGCTGTAGTTGTAATATTGACTGGTATAATACCATACAAACTACTAAACGATCCAGCACCAGTTGCAAAAGGTTTAGAATACCTCGGCATGAGTTTTGGATCCGGTCTTGTTTCGATTGGCGCACTCGTTGGTATTACAACAGTGTTATTAGTAATGCTTTATGGACAGGTGAGAATTTTTTTTGCTATGTCAAGAGATGGTCTTTTGCCAGCTTTTTTTTCAAAACTGCATCCAAAACATAAAACGCCTTATTTGAGTACATGGTTTGTTGGAATAATTACTTCCATTCTGGCAGGTTTTTTGCCAATTGATGTTTTAGCTGAACTTGTAAATATTGGTACATTATTTGCATTTTTACTCGTTTCTCTTTCTGTAATAATTTTGCGATATACAAGACCAGAGTTAAATAGAAAATTTAAATGTCCATGGGTTCCCTTTATCCCTATAATGGCAATTTTGTTTAGTGGATACCTTATGATATCTTTGCCAATTGAAACCTGGATAAGATTTATTGTATGGTTTATTATTGGCTTTATAATTTACTTTACATATTCAAGATACAATAGCAGACTTGCTAAACTTCAGCAATAGTATATTTATTTTTTCCTGTATTTTTTGATGTGTAAAGTAACTCATCAGCCACTTTTAGGTAATCTTCCTGCGAAGCATTGGTAATGCCCAAGCTGCAGGCAATACCAATGCTTATCCCCACACTCATTTGTTGAGTATCAATAATAAATGGTTTTTTTATAGTATTTAGTATTCTTTTTGCTATTTCTTCCAATTCCCCTTTAGTCTCGAAACTGTCCGTAAAAAGCAAAAACTCATCTCCACCAAATCGTGAAAGCGTATCTTCCTGTCTTACAACAGATTTTAAGCGTTTAGCTACGGCTTTTAAGAGTCTATCACCTATATCATGACCAAATGTATCATTTATTGCCTTAAAACCATCTAAATCCATAGAAAATAAAGCTATATTGGTATTAGTTCTGCGGGATTTAGCAATTGCTTGATTTAAACGTTCAATAAAAAAACTTCTGTTATTTAAACCTGTAAGTTGATCATGGTATGCAAAGTATCTGGCTTTGCTTTTGCCAGATTCTTGAAGTTTTTCAAGTTTCATAAGTTTGAGTTTGTTTTTAAAATTATCCAGAAACTGCATTAAAATGTTAGATATTTCGCTTGATTGTAATACAATATCGTTTCTACCTGCAATAATTAAACTTCCTATAATTTTATTTTCAAAAACAACTGGGAATACTCCAACGAATTTAATACCACAATGCTTGTATATCTGAGAATTTTTTGCATTAATTATACGTGCTTGAAGACTATTTTTTGCTAAATCTAAAAAATAAACACTGCAAAGTTTATCTGATAAAGCTTTTAATTCAAAACATTCTAAGCAGTTTTCTTTTGCACTGTATGATTTTATTTTCATTTCGTTTTTCTCTTTAAAATAAAAAATACAAAGGTCAATATAGGGATTTTCTATAAATTTTTGTAAAATTTTATCAATCAGTGATCTAAACGAAATTTTATCAATCATCAAAGCGTTAATGTCATTTGAGTTTTTAATAAAGTCAGTATTTAGCTGCTTTAGTTTTTCAAAATACTGCAATTTGTAAAAAACCCAAAACAAAATAAAACTAAATATAACAAAACTTACAAACATTATTAGAAAAAAAGGCAAAAGACCATCTAAATAATTTTTATAAATTTCCTTTTTTGAAATACTAACAAAAAGTGTCCTGCCAGTAGTGGGAATCTTAGCATAAGACACCAGATGAGAAGCTGTCTTAAAATAGCCACTT
>NZ_JBMFGQ010000038.1:0-13510 GCF_049977265.1 Desulfurella sp.
AATAGCCTGTTATATGCATTTGTTAGAGGATCTTTGTATGTTTGGTTTTTAAAAATGTTTATCGTTAGGGTATAGCCTATTACATCCCTTACCTGTTCAAATAGTTTTTTAATTGCATTCTGGCTGCTTATAGGTTTTTTATCTATTAGCTGAACAATTACAGTTGTATTGTTATTGTAGAATTTATCAAACAATGGTAAACAGATTATGTAGTAATCTTTTGAGCATTCTGAGTGTATTTTATTTTGCAAGCCGCTCTTTATGGATTGAAAACATTTGCACTTTGATATATCATTAAGAGCAACTTTGCAATTTTCGCAGTATATTCTATCAGCATAAGTTTTTTTAATTGAGTTATTTTCTACAATAAATATATTAACATCCAAAAGATTATACTCTTGTTTTAGTAGTTTTCTAAAAGTTTCATACATTTGATCTATGTCTTCGAATTGTGTAAGTGCATTTTTGATTTTTTGAATTTTAACTATGCTATTTGAGTAATCTAAAAAATTATTTATAATGCAGCTTACTTCGTCGCTTGAGCATGAGGTTTTAAAAGCAGGGTTGGCTAGTTCTTTAAATTCTTCTGATAGTTTTTTAAGCAATTTAATCTTTTTATCAAATTTTGATAAAATATTGTAAAAAATTACAAAAGATACAATAAAAACAACAAGACCAATTAAGAAACTTTTAATGAGAAATTTATAAAACAACTGCTTTGCATAAGATAAGTTTTGATTGAGAACTTTATTAATATAGTCTTTTTTAACAGTACCTATTAGTTGAATATCAGGTGATATATTAATCGACTGTTTTATTGTAGATCCTTCGGGTGTGCTATTAAGATTAAAGATGCGGTTTTCATATTTTATATAAAAGTGGTAATTTTTATTGAATTTTAGTTGTTTTAGATAATTTATTATTTGTTGTGGGTTTTGGTTTTTATTTTTGTAAATTTCGCTTTTTAAGTATAAAAGCTGTGAATTTAATGCCTGTTTTTCCTGGGCAATTATTTGACCTTTTATATAGTTTTTTTGTAGATCAAAATAGCCAAAGCTTAATGCAAAAAATACCAGATATCCACTTACACCAATTAAAAAAATCAAAACTACAAACCAGAATAAAAGCTTGTATTTTATATAATAGTTTATTTTGGCAAATAACCTCTTCATTGTTAAAGTTATACCATAAATTAATAAATTAACAAGAAGAAATTAGCATTTTTTCAAAAATCTGTTATAATTATTATGTGAATTGGTTTGCTTTGATTTTGTTATCTATTGGACATATTGTAACTGATATTAATCAAAGCGCTGTGCCTGCTATGCTGCCTTTTTTTAAAAAAGAGTTTGCCTTAAATTATGCACAAACAGGCATTATTTTGCTTGTTACAAACGTTTTTTCCTCTGTTATACAGGTATATTTTGGATACATAGGCGATAAAAAAAACATGAGATACCTGATAGTTTTGGGTATTTTACTTGCAAGCGTGGGCGTTGGGTTTTCTGGTTTAACCAGCAATTTTTATTTATTGCTTTTACTTGTTGCGCTAAGCGGGCTTGGAGTTAGCGCATTTCACCCAATGGCTTTTAATGAAGCCAGCAACTATACAGGTGATAAAAAAGCAACTGGTATGAGCATATTTTCTTTGGGTGGCAATATTGGTTTTGCCATAGGTCCGCCTTTAATGTACTTTTTAATATATAAGTTTGATATGAAAGGTACACTTGGTGTTTTAGTAATAAGTTTGCCCATAATTTTGTTGATACAGATTCTGCTTCTTAGTAAAAAAACAAAAAAAACACACAAAAAAAGTATAAATTTGCCTCTTGAATTTAGTATAGACAGATTAAGTTTGTTTTTGCTTATCTTATACATAATGTTTAGAACATGGATTTATTTTGGTTTAATGTCATATTTGCCATTTAAATATGCAATGTATTTAAAAGATCAGCCTTCATTTGTTTCAATATTGTTGTTTTGCTTGCTTTCTGGTGGTGCTGTGGGCACAATATTTGGCGGTATGCTAGCAGATAGAATTGGTACAAAAAATGCTTTACTTGTAACTATGATCATGACGTTTGTTTTGAATATAATTTTTAATAATGTAAAAAATGAAATTGCACTCTTTATTTTTGCTTTTTTATTGGGTTTTGTTTTGATATCTACATTTTCTGTAACTGTAGTGCTTGCTCAAGAATTTTTGCCACATAAAAAAGCACTTGCTTCTGGTATAGCAGCAGGCTTTGCCATTGGCACAGGTGGTATTGGTGTTAGTTTATTTGGTGTAGTTAGCGATAATTTTGGATTAAGTGCAGTTTTTTATATTATTGAAGCATTGCCTGTTTTTGCCATTATTTGTTCAATTTTAATAAAGAAGCCAAAAGCGGTCAAGATTTATGGATAAACCTTTTGTAATTTTATGTGGTCTTGGATATTTTGAAGTAAAATTACTTGAAGCTGTATCAAATTTATATCCTGTAGTTGCAATTGACATAGATCCAATAAAAATCAACTCACTAAAACCACAATTTGAAAATTGCGTCTTTTTGCATGCGGATGCAAGCAGTATTCTTACATGGAAAAAGCTGGATTTAAAAAATCTTGTTGCAGTTATTACAACATTTACAGATAGCGATATAAACCTTGAGGTTTGTCGCATAATAAGGCTTAATTTCCACTCAGATAAGCCAATTATAGTTTTATCATACAGTGAGGATCGTCAGGAAGAGTTTAAACAGTACAATGCTAAAATAATAAAACCCATCGATATGGCTATTGAGGCTGTTATTGGAAGGCTGCAAAGAAATTATTCGAAAGCTATAAATATAGGTCTTGGGCAGTCCGAGATCATAGAAGTTAGCGTTTTATCAAAATCTCACATAACTGACAAAAAATTAAGCAAACTAAAAGCAAAGAGTTGGCATGTAGCTGCAATCTATAGAGACGATCAGTTAATTATACCAAATGGAGATTCTGTTATTAAGATAAACGATAAGGTTATACTTGTAGGAAACCCAAGAACGCTTGAAAATATTTCAAATATTTTACTAAAAGGCATACCTCAATTTCCCCTGCAGTATGGACAGGAGTGTATAGCTTTAGAAAACAGCCAAAAAAGCATAATCAATGAAACAATGTATTTATCAGAAAATTTATCGGCTAAATTTACGCTTGTTTCATACAAGTTTCCTTTATCAGATAGGTTAAATCACCCAAAACTTAGTACGCCCGATACAATTGTAGATAAATTGAAAGATATTTTTACCTTAAAAGAAGATGTAGGTTTATATATATTCCCAGAATTTGGTGATTTTTTAAATTTAAAGTTAAAATCCATCTTTAAAAATTGCACAAAGCCATTTTTAATAGCAAAAGGTACATATCCTTACAAAGGTATAATAGCTGTAATGAATTCTTTTGATATGCTTGGTGTTCTTGAGACCACAATTGAATTGTCAAAAATATTCAATGTTGAGTATAGAGTACTGTTAAATGTTATGCCAGATAGCCTGTCTACTTTGAGCGAAAAAATCCAGATTAGGAAAGCTGCCGCTTTGGTTCGTGATTTTGAAAGTGTGTATAAAACAAAGATAAATTTTAAAACGCAGGTTAAAAATCCTGTTGTGGGAACAATTGAGTTTACAAAGCATTTCCCAAATCATCTTGTGGTGCTAAATTATAAAAAAAATTCAAAAATATCTTTTTTAAAGCCTCATATAGCTTATTTAATTGTAAAAAAAATAAAAAATAGCGCTTTAGCAGTGCCATTATGAGCGATCTGGATGTTTTTAGACTGTTACTTATAATATTTGGAATGTTTATAATGCCTTTCATATCAAAAAAAATAAACATACCTTTTGCTGTTGGCGAGATACTTTATGGAATTTTAATTAAAAATATGTTTCCTATTAACTGGCATGATTCTGCTATTGTAAATTTTTTATCATTGTTTGGCTTTATTGTGCTCATGTATATGGCTGGGCTTGAGCTTGATATAAGAACGCTCAAGAATGTTACAAAAAAAGATGCATTTGCATTTGTTTTGTATTTTTTTGTAGTTATCGGTTTTGCATTTTTTATTGCAAAACAAATGGATAAACCTGCAATTTATGCACTGGCATTTAGTGTTACTTCTATTGGTTTGTTGTATCCTGTTTTAAAAGAGCATAATATGATTAACAAGCCGTTTGGTTTAAAGATACTGATACTTGGCAGTATCGGTGAAATTATGAGTCTATTTGCTATAATAATTTTTAACCTTTATTTTAAGTTTGGCTTTAGTTCAGAATCTTTGATAAAACTTGTACAACTTTTTGTATTTGTGATACTTTCTATTTTGTTTTTAAGGCTTCTTAGGCTTTTTTTGTGGTGGTTTCCTCATTTGAGCGAAATTTTTCTTAAAACTGGCAATACTACAGAAACAGGCATCAGAACCAATTTTTTAAACCTTATAGTTTTTGTTTTTTTATCAAATATATTAGGCATAGAACCAATCCTTGGTGCTTTTATAAGCGGTCTTATTTTATCTTTATCATTGCAGGAAAACGAAAATATCAAAACAAGTTTTGGCATAATTGGCAATGGCTTTTTGGTTCCTATTTTTTTTATTCATGTGGGCTTGTCTTTTGATTTAAGTGCAATGATGAGTTTAAATATGATCAAAGATGCTTGTTTGGTTGCAATTGTGATAGTTTTGGTAAGATACATGTCCAGCTTTGTTTTGCTGTTTTCTGATTTTAAATTGAGAGAAATTTTTATAGCACCAATTGGTATTTCTTTCCCTTTGACCTTGCTTGTTGCTGTATCGCAATTTGGTAAAAGTTTTGGTATTTTGGATGCAAAAGGCGCTAGCATGCTAGTGTTAAGTGCAATGCTAACAAGTTTTATATACTCAAATGTATTTAAATCAATACCTTTGCGCTAATTGTGTTGATTTCTGCGCCTAAATTTTGTAAAATAATCATTTGTATGGATAAGTCATTTGAAGCTTCAAATTTTATAGAAGAAATTATTATCAAGGACTTGCAGGATGGCAGGTTTAATTATGTTCAAACGCGTTTTCCTCCAGAACCAAATGGTTATTTGCATATAGGACATGCCAAAGCTATCGTGATTAACTTTGAAATAGCCAAAAAATTTGGTGGCAAATGTAATTTGCGGTTTGATGATACGAATCCAACAAAAGAAAATATTGATTATATAAACGCCATAATAGACGATGTTAAATGGCTTGGTTATGGCTTTGGTGATAAAGTTTATTATGCTTCAGATTACTTTGATGAAATGTATGAGCTTGCCAAAAAACTCATTATGAAAGGCAAAGCCTATGTTTGCAATCAAAGCACTGAAGAAATCAGGCGAAACAGAGGTACATTGACACAGCCAGGTATCGATAGCCCCTACAGAAATAGAAGCATTGAAGAAAATTTAGATTTATTTGAAAAGATGAAAAATGGAGAATTTAAAGAAGGCGAGTGCGTATTAAGGGCAAAAATTGACATGTCTCACCCCAATTTAAATATGCGAGATCCGGTTATGTATCGAATAATCAAAACGCCCCATCATAGGACAAAAGGTAAGTGGTGTATTTATCCTACATACGATTGGGCGCATGGTTTGGAAGATTCTATAGAAAAAGTTACGCATTCGTTGTGTACACTTGAGTTTGAAGATCACAGAATTCTATATGATTGGTTTTTAGATGAGCTTGGTGTTTTTCATCCAAGACAAATTGAATTTGCAAGGCTAAATTTAACATATACAGTATTGAGCAAGCGAAAACTTTTGCATCTGGTTGAAAATGGTTATGTAAATGGGTGGGATGATCCTAGAATGCCTACAATTAAAGGTTTAAAAAGACGTGGATTTACAAAGGATTCTATCGTAGATTTTATAAAAACAATAGGCGTTACAAAAAGCAATGCTATTATTGATTATGCACTACTTGAACACTGCGCAAGGCAGGATTTGAACAAGAAAGCAAAGCGCGCTATGGTTGTTGAAGACCCAATTAAGCTTATAATCGAAAATTATCCGGATGATAAGACAGAGTACCTTGAGGCAGTTAATAATCCAGAAGATGAATCTTATGGTAAAAGGCTAGTTTCTTTTAGCAAAGAACTATTTATTGAAAGAAAAGATTTTGCTATAGATCCACCAAAAGGATTCTACAGGCTTAAAGTCGGTCAAGAGGTTAGGCTTGTATTTGCATACTATGTAGTTTGCACTGGTTACGAAACAGATGAAAATGGTAATGTAGTAACAGTTAGATGTACTTATGATCCAAATTCCAAAGGTGGCTGGAGTGATGATGCAAGAAAGGTTAAGGGAACAATTCATTGGGTAAACGCAAAAGATTGGATAGATGTTGAGCTTAGAATATACGATAAGTTGTTTGTAAAAGAAAATCCCCAGGAAACAGAAGAAGAAAAAGATTTTACAACGTATTTGAACCCAAATTCACTTATAATAAAGCTTGCAAAAGCAGAAAAATCTTTACTTGAAGCAAAAGATTTTGAAAATTTCCAATTTTTAAGACTTGGTTATTTTTGCAAAGACCCGGATTCAACAAAAAACCATTTAATATTTAATAAAACTGTTGACTTAAAAGATAGCTATTCAAAAATTCTAAAAAAATCTTAAAAATGCATATTATTTTCGAAAAATTTGTTAAAATAAGTAAAATTAAAATTTCACCAAAAAGTATTATAAAATGTACAAATTGTCCACAATATAATAAAAATCCTTCATGTCCGCCAAATTCACCAGATTATTTTTTGTCTGTCAAATGGATATCAAGCTACAAAAGGGCACTTTTTATTAAGTGTTACATTGACAATACAATGTTTGAATATGAAAAAAGAGAAATGCTTAAAATGTTACTTGAAAAAGAAAAGTATTTTTTTTCCCAAAATAAATTTTATGCATACGCATTGTTCCCCGGCAATTGCAATTTGTGTCCTGTATGCTCGTATGAAACAACAAAAGTTTGCCAGAAACCATCAAATGTACGTTATTCACTGGATGCTGTTGGCATACAGTTAGATTCTCTAGTAAAAATTGATTTTACAGAAAGCGTTTTGTACGGTTTAGTTTTGATTGACTAAATTGTTATAGTCTTGTCAGTTTCTGTATTAGTGTTGGTTTGTTTATACTGCTTTGAGCAACAAGTGGCATTTTTTTATCCCCATAAATTAGATTACCAACTATTTGACCTTTGTTGATTGGCAATTTTAGCTCTTTATCTAGTATCATCTGTAAATGTATATTTTTTGAAGGCCAGATAATTGATGAAAGAGATTCTTTTGCGATTAAATTTGTTTTGAAACCGTTTGGATAAACTAATGTAGCGACTAACTGATTTTTCTTTACAATTTCTTTTAAGTCAAGGTAAGGTTTTAGGCTATCTAAAGCAATTATTGCGCCATTTAAAGCTGTCATTAGAGGTTCTTTTCCGCTTGCACCAAATATTGCACCAATAATAGTTGCTTTTTTGTAGCCAACAAAATGATCTGCAGCAAACACAAAATTAGCTCCAATTTGTGGCATTGAGCCTGTTTTTATACCCACTATGCCGTCTTTGCCAAGGACATAGTTTACATTATACACTGTGCCGCAAACTGGTAAAGTAGCTTGAGCCATACCAACGATTGATCTAAAAGTGTGTAGTTCAAATGCTTTTTGCGCCAGTAAAACCTGGTCATAAGCACTGCTTTGAGTCTTTAGGCTAATACCAGCTGGATCAGCATAATGCGTATTTGTCATGCCAAGTTCTTTTGCTGTTTGATTCATTTTTAATACAAAATTTTCAACACTGCCTGCATCCCACCTTGCAAGCAGAGTTGCAATATTATTTGCAGATGGCAAAAGCAAAGCTTCTAGCATTTGTCTTTCGTTTAATTTTTCACCAGCTTCGACTTTTACAACGGATTGACCATCGGCTTTATCTTTTAAGTATTCTTCAACATCGCGATTTGTTATAGTTAGAGTTGGGCCATTTTGGCCAAATTGAAGTGGATGATCTTTAAGAATGATGTATGCTGTCATTATTTTTGCTACACTTGCTGTTGGAAGCGGTGACTGATCTTGAGTTTTTTGTATAAAGCCTTCGTTTTGTATAGCTATTGCGCATTGAGTGTTTTGTGGCCAGTTTATTTGAAGGGAACCGCCAATTGTTTGGTTTGTATCTACATTGAGTTTTAATTTTGGTTTACCAACAGGTCTTAGTATTTGTATCAGCGCTAAAATTATTAAAATTGTAATCAAAACTGGTAATTTACTTTTTTTTCTTTTTTCTGCTTTCATTACAACCTCCCAATCAACCTCTAAGATTAAAAGAAATTTTTATAAAGTCAAGTGTTTTTGTGAAGCAATTTTTATAAATATTCTAACTTGTTTAAAAATTAAAGCAATGATAGGATAAAATCTGTATTTATTTGACAGTTTAATCAAATTTTAGTATGTTAAAGCTAAATAGGAGGGTAGCAATGAATGGTTTAAATATTCAATTAAATGAACAAGAATACGTAGAAAGTATTAAATACTATAGTGGTACATATTGGCAACAGGTTGAGGATACTACTATAAGAGAATGCTTTGATAATATGAGATTTATTGCTTTTGCTGTAAACCCTACAGATATTTTTACATTTTGGGAGTATGATAAAAAATTTGATGGGAAACTTTACATAAGAATATTTGATATTACAAATATAGATAACTTTTTTGAATCCAAATTTAATTGGTATAGGGATATTTTTATAGGTAATTACTGTGGTCGTTATAGAATAAGTGATCTTATACCATCTGCAAATTTTGTTTTACAGTTAGGTTATTTTCCTCAAGATAAATTTATCAGTCTTTTGCAGTCAAATTTTATTAGAATGCCCAATAATTCAATTTCTGCTAATACAACAATAAAAATGGCAACAAAGGTTTTTGATAAATTTGAAAAAAGTAATGTGAAAACAGAAAAAATTACACATTTTAACTTTGGTGATTTTAAAGAGTCTGCTCAAACATCTCAAGGAGTTATAAAATGAGTGGTTATTTGAATTTAGTTTTACATGCACATTTGCCTTTTGTCAGACATCCTGAGTTTGAGGATTTTTTAGAAGAAGATTGGTTTTATGAAGCATGCCTTGAAACATACATGCCACTTCTATCTATGTTTGAAAGACT
Organism: Desulfurella sp.; assembly: GCF_049977265.1. GTDB lineage: Bacteria > Campylobacterota_A > Desulfurellia > Desulfurellales > Desulfurellaceae > Desulfurella. The sequence continues at coordinate 9,184 of NZ_JBMFGQ010000038.1, forward strand.
TCACAATGATAACATTCCGTTTAAATTAACTATGAGTATTACGCCGACGCTTGCAAGCATGATGAAAGATAGTTATTTAATGGGCAAATTAGAAAGAAGAATGTATAAATTAAGAGAACTTATTGGTAAAGAGAAAAAACGCAAAATAAATACACCTTTTTATGAAACTGTTTTGATGTATGAAAGATGGATAAAAAGAAACTTAGATGTACTGGAAAAATATGATTTTGACTTAACAAAGGGTTTTAAAAGATTTTATGAAAATGGAAATTTAGAGCTTATAACATGCAATGCAACGCATGGTTTTTTGCCTTTTATGCAGGCACTACCAAAATTGGTTGAGGCTCAGGTCAAAGTAGGCGTTGAAAGTTTTAAACAAACATTTGGTTTTAAACCAAGTGGCATCTGGCTTGCTGAATGCGGATATTATAGAGGTGTTGAGGAAATTTTGCAAAAAAACGATATTGAGTATTTTTTTGGCGAAACACACAGTATTATGTATGCAGATGAAATGCCAAAATATGGTGTTTATGCACCAATGTATACACCGAGTCTGGTTGCATGCTTTGCCAGAGATCCGGAATCTTCAAAGCAGGTCTGGAGTGCCAAAGAAGGTTACCCGGGCGATTTCGATTACAGGGAATTTTATAGAGATATTGGTTATGACGAAGATTACGATTACATAAAGCCTTATTTACATTTAGATGGTCAAAGACGTTTTGTTGGTCTAAAATATTACCGTATAACCTCGAGCTTTTCAGATTTGGGAAGCAAAGAGCCATACAATCCTTTTTGGGCTCAAAATAAAGTCAAAATTCATGCTGCAAACTTTTTGTTTAACAGACAAAAGCAGTTTGAATACCTAAATAGTATAATGGATAGAAAACCTATAGTAAACGCTATGTTTGATTGCGAGCTTTTTGGTCACTGGTGGTGGGAGGGTATAAACTTTTTAGAAGAAATTTTTAGGCAAGCGCATAGTGTAAAAGAATTTGGCGTGGGGTTTACCAATGTAAAAGATTACCTTCAAGAGTTTCCAACAAACCAGATGAGTAATTTGTGCGAGTCAAGCTGGGGCTATAAAGGTTATGGGGATGTATGGTGCGAAGGTTCAAACGAGTGGATTTACAGGCCTTTATATGAAGCCGGCATAAAAATGGTTGAAAAGGCAACGCTTTATAAAAATACACAGGATAAAAAAATAAAACGTTTATTAAATCAGATGGCTCGCGAATTACTCCTTGCGCAAAGTTCAGATTGGGCTTTTATAATGAAAACAGGCACAATGGTTGACTATGCAATAAAGCGCACAAAGCTACATCTAAAACGATTTGACACGCTTTTGGAATTTTTAGAAAAGAAAGCCGTAGACAAGACTTTTTTAGAAACAGTTGAGTTTAGAGACAAAGTATTTCCAAAAATCTCATATAAGGTTTATGCACTTTGAGGCAGTTTTTTTTAGTTTTAACTGGCATTTTGATGCTGTGCAATATAGCATTAGCTGCAAAAGATGAACCAACGTTTATAAAAGCAGATCATATTACATACGATGAAGCCATAACTACATATATTGCAAAAGGCAACTGCGAAATTAAAAAAGATAAGCATGTACTAAAAGCAGATGAAGCCATCTACAATAAAACAAATGGCGTTGTTCAACTGTATGGCAATGTACAAATTTATGATAATGAAGGTGATTGGGTAAAAGGTCCAAAAGCTGTCATAAATATTGATACTTTTAAAGGTTTTGCTGATAATGCGATTTGCTTTGTTGCAAAAAATCATTTATACATAAAAGCAAAGCGCATAATTATGGATGATAAAAATCACTACTATGCAAGTGATACTACAATTACTGGTTGCGATTGCCCAGAGTGTCTATCTTTTGATACAAAATATGCACCCGAATGGTCAATACATGCAAAAAATACCTATATTGTAAAAAACAACTATGTTTTTAGCTATCCTTTGTGGTTCAATATTGGCAAAGTCCCTGTTTTTGTATTTCCTGCAATAGAAGAACCTCTTGTTAGAAAGAGTGGCTTTTTGTTTCCTAGTTTTGGTTACTCTAAAACAAACGGTTTTAAGTATTACCAACCATATTATTGGGCAATTAATAAATCTCAAGATGCCACATTTACATCACAATACGATGGCAAAATTGGCTATGGTTTAAATACACAGTATAGATATTATTGGACAGATAATATAAAAGGTCAATGGGATATAGAATTGTTTAAAGACACAACGCCTCCAGCAGGCGACATAAAGCGTACAAGACTTAATCTTGATATCACTCAAAACGCAGATTTTAAAAAGTATGGAGATCTCAAGGCAGATATTCATTATTTAAGCAACAAGAACAATTTGCGTGTTATAAATGATGATAATATGCAGCTTACAAGCAACAGGTATACTTCAAGTAAGCTTATGTATGCTTTGCAAAATGGACCATACTTTTTAGATATAAATAATTATTTCTACCAGAACCTTGTAGCATCAAATAATTCTCAGACCCTTCAAAAACTGCCAGAAGTATTTATGGGAGCAACAAATTTAGATATTTACAAAAAATTATCATTGGATATTTCTTCACTTTATTCATACAATTACAGACAGGATGGTTTAAGAGGAAATGTTCTGGATATTTCTCCAAGTTTTTCTTATCCGTTTAAGATAGGTTTTATAAATTTCTTGCCAAAAGCTGGCATTCATTACCTTTTTTCTAATTATTCAAATGGCTTAACTGGTTCGCAATCAAGCGTTGTACCCAAGCTTAGCTTAACTGCTAGAACATCATTTTTTAAAATATACGATTTATCAAGTGGCAATAGATATAAGCATATTATTGCACCAGAAGTTAGCTATACTTTTGTACCAAAAGTCAAACAGGAATTTCCAGATTTTGTAAACACATATCCCCAAAAAAGTGCACTTGATTTAACGCTTGAAAATACGATAATTAAAAGGACAGTAAACGACAAAGACGAAGCTGATTACAGAGAAATTTTTTATAATAAAATTACTCAAGAATACAGATTTGCAAATTATGCAAATGCACCAATAAAACCTATAGATCCAATAGATACCTATATTTTTCCACGATATGTTTATTCGAATGGTCCAATTTATGAAGAAACGCGCATTTCACCATTTCCTTTTTTTAATTTTTCTTCTCAGGCTTATTACCAATGGCAAAAACGTACGTTTACCTATACAACAGATAACCTAAATTTTAATTTTAATACATTTGGTTTTTCTATTGGCTATACTACAGCTAAAGATCCGGATTTTAATACCACAAGCAATGGCATTACATACTCTGTCTTTTTCTATCCTATAAAGAGGCTTTATACCTACATCAGTTTAAATAGAGATATACTTGATAGTTATTTTCCACAAAAAAGGGCTGGTTTTTATTACACAAGTGATTGCTGGGGCTTTGGTTTGGATGTTTTCCAAAATGCAGTTCCACAGCAAGTGGGTAATACGTATATAGCAAATAAAAATGTAGGTTTCTGGATAACTTTATCTTTGAGGGGTATTGGTGTCTTTAAAAAACGATGAGCAAAAAAAAGCTGTAGCACTTAAGTATATTAAAGAAAAAGACATAGCACCCAAAGTTGTTGCAAAAGGAAAAGGCTACCTTGCATTTATAATAGAAGAAACAGCTAAAAAGCACAACGTTTATATAAAGAAAGAGCCAGCTCTTGCGCAAGAGCTGTATAAACTAAACATTGATAGTCAGATACCACAGGAATTGTACGAAGCAGTTGCAAAAATACTTAGTTTTATTTACAAATTAAATAAAATATGAGGTATTTATGTTTGAAGATTTAGTTATTCAAATAAAACCAATTGGTTGGGTTGAATCAGATTTTCAAATAGGCCAAAAAGAAAAAACAAAAGCTATATTGCATATTTTTGATGAGTATGCGCAAGGGCTTTTTAGATTGGATGAGTTTAAATATATTATGGTAATTTTTTACTTTCATAAATTTAATGATTTTAATTTGATAGCAACGCCACCCCACAATAATCCAGATAAAGTGCAATACGGTGTTTTTGCCACACACTCGCCAAAACGACCAAACCACATAGGCGTTTCTATTGTGCCAATTTTAGAGATAGGTAAAAGTTACATCAAAATCGACAACTGTGATATGATAAATAATACACCGATTTTAGACATCAAAACCCAAAGAAGCTAAATATTTTTTTAAAAGTTTATAAAAAACGCTATAAAAATAGCAAAAACAAGCATGGGACTTTCCCAAAAAAATTCTTTCCTTTCCCCTTGACAAACTAATTGAATTAGAATATATTA
>NZ_JBMFGQ010000039.1:0-13036 GCF_049977265.1 Desulfurella sp.
TAGAAGCAAGCGCCAAAGCTTATCTAGATGCTATTAATAAAGCACTGATGTATATGTAGCTTTTATTTATTGCAGGTGCATGGTAGTATGGAAAATAAAAGTTGTCTTATTTGTGCGTGGAGAGAATTTTGTGCGAAAAAGGAAGTTATAGAAAGCAGGTATTGCCCTGATTTTACATTAGATATTGCGTTTTTGAAAAAAGAAAACGAAAATAATACAGATAAGAAGGGAACCAATGATGCCAATAAGCGAACAGATACTAAATAGCTCTTTAAGTATAGTTGAATCGGATAAAGATATTCATTTGCTTGTCTATTTAAGTGATTTAAAAAAGTTTAATATTGATGATTTTTTAAAAAAAGATATAAAAAAAATAATTGTATTTAAGCGTGCAGAAATTGAAGACGAAAACCATGAAAAAATTGAAGATCTCAAAAATATACCTAGCATCACTGTGCCAAATATTAACTTCACCAGGACTAACAAGCTTAAAGTGGCTATAGTTATGGCTCTTGCTGCAAATATCTTGTCCAAAGATTCAAGACTTATAGCCCTAACTGGTTTAAACAACATAGATAGCATGATTTACTTAGAAATAGAAAAGGAAAAAGAACTTTTACTTTTTAGAGAAAATATTGATTTTGGCGAAATTATAAGGCCTGAGGTATTTGAAAAAATCTTGCGCATTGCTCTTGAGCTTGCAAACCAGGGCAGAGAAGGAAAATCTGTTGGAGCACTGTTTGTTTTAGGTGATATTGATAATATAAAACCCTATATAAAGCAAATGATTTTTAATCCTTTTAAAGGCTACGATCCTAACGAAAGAAACATAATGTTATCTAACCTTGACGATACAATAAAAGAATATAGTGTTTTAGACGGTGCATTTTTAATAAGCGGGGATGGTACATTAGAGTCGGCTGGGGCTCACATTGCAGCTTCTGCTGACACTACAGATCTACCCAAAGGTTTGGGTTCAAGACACATGGCTGCTGCTGCTATCACCAGTGTATCAAATGCAATGAGCATAGTTGTATCAGAATCGACAGGAGACGTTAGCGTTTTTAAAAATGGAAAACTTATAACTCAAATCGAAAAGGCAATTTAAAGGTCTATAAAATGGTAATATTAGACGGAAAATCACTGGCAAATAAAATCAAATCTCAGGCAAAAACTGAAATAGATCAGTTAAAATCTAAAGGTATTATACCAGGTTTGGCTGTTATTCTTGTGGGTAATAATCCGGCAAGCCAGGTATACGTTAATATGAAAACGAAGGCTTGTGAAGAAGTAGGAATATACTCTATAAATCATAGAATGCCTGAAGAAGTAAATGAAAAAGATTTACTTTATGTAATAGATATGTTGAACAAAAATCCTCTGGTTAATGCAATTTTAGTACAATTACCTCTACCTTCAAAAATTAACGAAGAACGTGTAATAGAAGCAATTGATCCTAAAAAAGATGTAGATGGATTTCACCCATACAATATGGGAAGATTATTGCGAGGTAAACCATTTATTTATCCATGTACACCATATGGCGTAATGAAGTTATTTGAAGAGTATAATATAGAATTAAAAGGCAAAGATGTATGCGTAATAGGCACTGGCAATATTACAGGTAAACCCATGTCTTATATGCTTTTGAATGAAGATGCCACTGTACAAATCTGTCACATATATACAAAAAATCTCAAAGATAAAACAAAAAATGCAGATATCATAATAAGCGCTACAGGCAAAGCCCATTTAATTACTCAAGATATGGTAAAAGAAGGTGCAGTTGTAGTGGATGTAGGTATAACTAAAATTAATGATAAAATCGTAGGCGATGTTGATTTTGAAAATGTATCAAAAATTGCTAGCCATATAACACCAGTGCCAGGTGGTGTTGGGCCTATGACTATAGCTGTGCTAATAGAAAATACTGTATTTTTGGCCAAACAACAAAATCATTTTATTTAATCTAAAGGATTTGCACCGTATTTATTTGGCCCACTTGCACCTTTAAAAAAACCTAATACGATAAAAAGCCATAAATCTATAGCGATACAAATTATTACGATCAGAACCAGAATGATGATATTATAGTTGTGAGACCTGGCGTTTTCTAAAACAGAGCTCAAATAACCAAAAAATAAATTGCACGCAAAAAACAAAACAGTTAGCCAAGCATTTTTATTTGTATCGTGGAACCTTCTTGTAACAAGAGAAAAACCTGGCAATAACAAAGCTATCCTCCAGACTATAACAAAAACTGAGTATACCATAACTAACTCTTTATAATCAGCAATATTTGACACATACAAAATTAAAGTAAGCAAAATAAGTAAAGCAATAAAAACAATTATATTGCCAATATAAAACATCCAATATTCTTTTCTGGGCGAACGAGTTTTAAAATCTAAAGAGCGCTTTATGACAAACCACCAAAATTTTAGTGGATTTTTTGATTTATATATGCTTTTTGCTTCTTGTGGTTGAAATTCTTCTTTTTCTTGATCGTCCATAATATAAGCTCTACTAAATCATCAGTTCCATTGTATCCAATTAAGCTTTAATTGTAAAGAAAAAAATTAATCATATTCCAAAAGAGCTAGTCTTGCTAAATTTAGAGCATACTGAGAAATGTAAATCCTTGTATAGTTTCTTTCTGCCTGATATATCTCCTTGTAAACTTTAATAGAATCTTTTACCGTAATGCCTATATAATGCAAACCAACAGGTTTATTTATACTACCTCCGCTTGGACCAGCTATGCCAGTATCGCATAATACAATATCGGCATTTGTCAAACGTTTGGCACCAAGTAACATCTCTTTGGCTGTTTGCTCGCTTACCGCTCCAAATAAATCTAGCGTTTGTTTTTTTACACCCAATATGTTCATTTTAACCTCATTTGAATAACTAACAATAGAACCCAAACAATAAGCAGATGATCCAGCTACATTCACTAATCTTGACACAATGAGACCACCAGTTGAAGATTCAGCTGCGGCTATTGTCAACTTTTTTTCTCTCAAAAGATTTCCAACTACTTCTTCCATTTCGGTCATATTTTGGGCATAAATGTATTTACTCAAAATAGGTTTAATTTTAGCAGCTTCATTGTTATCTTGAATATATACATCTACACCGCAAGCTGAAACATTAATAAACACACCTTTATAATCTTTAACTAAATTGCTAACATCGCTTTCTTTCAAACCAAATACTCTAAACAAAACTACTTCTCTTAATTTTTTATTAAAACCCAAAATATCAAAAGCATCAATAAGCATAGACTTAGATTCTTGAGGTATACCTGGCAGTGCTATTACAAATTTGCCCTCCTTTTCATACAAGAAACCCAGCGCTTTGCCTTGTTTGTTTGCTAGAGGCTTTGATTTTAATAACCTTTGAGACATTCTTTTACGCATTTGAGTAAATTCTACATTGCGGGCTTTATAATCATTCTCCAAATATTTAAACCAAGCTTCATCATAAACTAATTTATCATTTAGAGCGCTTGCAAGCGCTTCTCTTGTTACATCATCAAATGTCGGACCAAGCCCACCACTTACGATTAAAACATCACAGATATTGATTGCAAAAAGCACACTGTGCCTAATCTCTGTTTCATCGTCTTTACATATATGAATAAAAACTACATCAAAACCCCGCTCAAATGCCAATTTAGCAAACATAACCGAGTTTGTATCTTGTTTTGTACCTGTTGCAAACTCTGTACCTGTAATTAAAATACCTACCTTCATAAGTTGACCTCCTTTGTGGCGTAAATTAAAAACCTCTTTAAATAAAATAAACACACAAAAAAACCAATTAATGCTCCACTAAAAATTGCAAGCCTTACGCCAATGTAATTTGCAATTAAACCACTAAATATACTCCCAAATGGCGTAACACCCAAAAACACAAGCGAGTATATACTCATGATGCGTCCTCTTAATTCATTTGTAGATAACAATTGCATGGTAGTATTTGATAATATAATATAAGCAATCAAGCTAAAACCCGCAGCAAATATTGAAATGCTAGCTTGAGTATAGTTTTTAGATATTGCCATCAAAATTTGAAAAATATTTAATCCAAAAGCGTTTATAATCATTAATTTAAGATAAGACGCTTTTTTTGAGATGTACGCTATAAATATCGCTCCAAAAAATGAACCAAGACCCATATAAGTCATTAGCATACCAAAGCCAATAGCATTTTGTTTTAGTGTATACTTTGCCAAAAGAGGCACAAGTACACTAAAATTCATTGCAAATATTGACAAAATTGTTAGCAAAATAATTATATCAAGTAATACTTTATTTGTTTTTATATAAGATAGAAGTTCTTTTACACTATCTTTTAACGAACTTCTTTGTCTTAAAGACTTGCCATCAACATTTATAAAAAACAAACCAACAACAAGCGGTACAAAACTTATAGCATTTGCAAAAAATGTAGCTTTTATACCAATCTTTGCGATCATTATGCCCGCAATGGCAGGCCCTACAATGCGCGCCAGGTTGAATATTGTAGAGTTTAGTGCAATGGCATTTGATAAATCCTGTTTGCCAACTAAGTCTATCATAAAGGACTGCCTTGCTGGCACATCAAACGTTTGGGCAAAACCCATAAGCGTAGTTAATATCAACACCTCAATGTAGGTCACAATATCAAGACTTGTAAGTATTGCCAATATTAGAGACAAAAGCGCCATAGAGCTTTGAGTTGCTATTACAATGTAGCGTTTTTTTATTCTATCTGCAATATCTCCTGCGTATAAAGAAAAAAACAATATGGGCAAATACTGAAAAGCAACTACAAGACCCAGCAAAAAAGGTGAGTTTGTTAATTTCAAGACAAGCCACGCCTGACCTACAATTTGCATCCAGGTACCAATTGAAGAAATAATTTGACCAAACCAAAATATTCTGAAATTTTTATATTTTAGAGAAGAAAATGTCTCTAAAAACTGCGAGATAACATCAGCCCCCTTTTCTCAAGTTTTAAGCAACGTTTGTATTATACCAAAGTTTAGCTATCAATAGAATTATTTTGAATTAATTATGCTTTTAATTATTGCCTTTTGTGATTCGCTGAAAATGGCAGGGTTTAATACTTTCAAAAGGTGATTTAGCTTGTCTGTTTCGTTGAGTTTTTTATAGCAGTATATTAAGTTAATATATGCAGCTGCTGAAGGCTCTTTTTTTATGGATTTGTTTAATAACTCTACTGCCTGCCTATATTTATTTTCTTTAATATAGATACCAGCAAGATCATTTAATGCAAATGGGTCTTCCTGAATAGATAAATACTCTGTAAGCAATAGTTTTGCTCTATATAGATCATTGTTTTCAAGGCTTTGGTTTATATCTAAGGCAAGATTAGTCAATTTTTCACCTTTTTCTTGCTGGTAGTGTAATATATTCTTTAGTTGATCTTGCCTGTTAGTTGAGCTTAAAGCCTCAGGAGCATTATTTTGATTTTGCTTTGTGTTGCTGGCTTTATTAGAAATTTCATCATGAGACATTTTGCTCTTTGATGCGATATTTGCCAATTGTTCTTTTTTTGGCGAAATGGTAGCGTTGGAGGGATTAATCGATTTTGTTGCATTGACTGCATGGGTAGAATTTGAAAGTTTCGTCATATTTGTTGTATTTGTGCTGTTAAAGGCAGCTATTTTAAGCGTGTGAGTTGACTTTGGAGTTTTTGTTATTACATTAGATAAGTAAATAAACAAGCTGCCTAATGCAATTGAAACAAAAAATAAAATATACCATTTTGTATTCTTTTTTTCTGGTTTTTTGGTAAATTTTTGAAAATCAGGAGAGCGATTTTCATTATTAAGTCTTTTTAGAGCTTCGTAGAGTTTACTCATTTTTTAAAATTACCGGTTTTATTAATATTACAAGTTCAACATTGTTTATAGATTCATTATTTTGCTTAAACAAATTGCCTACAATTGGTATATCGCCAAGTACAGGTATGCGCGTATTTGATTTATTTATTTGTTTGCTTATAAGACCACCTATTACGATCATCTGATCACTTTTGGCTGCAATTTGTGTTGTAGCTTCTTCAAGGTTTACCTGCGGTAGTGTATATGAATTTTGACCTATCGTAGTTGGCGTTAGACTCAAAACAGTACTCTTTATAGGTGTAATGCTTAAATTAACTGTGTTTGTTGAATTGTTAATATAGGGAATTACACCCAGCATTACACCATCAAACACACTATTTAAGTTTACAGTAGGCTGTGTGGTTGATGTACCACCAGCTACGGTTGTAGTTGTAACCTGCACAGACTGAATATACGATATACTTTTCCCCACACTGATTAAAGCAGGTTGACCGTTTGTTACCAATATGCGTGGATTTGAGATAATCTTTACATTACCGTATTGAGCAAGAGCGTCCAGCAATACGCCGAAATTATTTGTATTAAAAGTCGCAGCTATACCTGAGGGCATATAAGCACTATTTGTAGCAACACCTGGTGCTGTTCCAAAAGTGCCAGGATTAAAAGGAAAAGTCTGACCATAGATTTCAGGTGGATAATTAGCATTTGATGTTAGAGCATTTAGAGAGTTTTGCGTTATAGAAGATAGGTTTTGCTGAACTGTAAAGCGACCATTTGCCGCTCTAAATAAAGCATTCCAATTTATGCCGTAGCTTGAAGAATCATTTAAGTTTACCTCAACGATCTTAACTTCTAAAAGTACCTGAGAATCATAGTGCGATTTTAAATTTTGAATATATTTTGAGATTAAGTTTAAATTCTCTTCTTTATCTCTTACAACTAAAAGACCAATGGAAGGATCAAGTGAATATTTACCTTCTTTTGAAAGCATTGCTTTAAGCGTATTTTCTATTTGTGCATAAATATCTGTAGAAGATGTACCAATAGAATCTGTTATTTTAAACTCGCCCGTTAAAGGCGTTGAAGCCGAACCCCCTGTTGCAGCTGTCGCAGATTGGCTTGCGCTACCAAGTACATCACCACCTACACTTATGTTTGCCTTTTTTTTGGAAGCTATAAAGTTTAAATAAAACATCTTTGTGCCAAATTCTTTTACATAAAGCGTTTTGCCTTTTATTTCGTAAACCAAATTTAAAGATTGGGATAATGCATCAAGCGCTTCTTTAATAGGTGTATGCTTAAAAGATACAGTGACTAAAGGTACATAGTAAATTTGCTGTTGGTTTTGAGAATGCTGAATTTCTTGAGCGTAGGGTGGTTGAACTTGTTGGGGTTTTGCAATATTGGGATTTTGTTGAGTCTGTGCTGTATCTGGATTTTGTGGCACAGTGGGGTTTAGACCTACAAATTGAGGCGAGTAAGAAGAATTCGATAGTGGATTAAGGTTTGTATTTGGATATTGATTATAATACGGGTTATAAGGTGCCTGGTAATTGGCTTGCGGTTGTATATTTTGTGTTTTTGGCTTTTGAGTAATACTTTCTAGGTTTGAGTCAATTACAAGATTAAGACCTGCCACCTTTGCAATTGTATAATAAACATCTTTAAAATCCGCATCCTTAACAATAAGGTTAATGTATTGAGTATGAATGGGTGATATTTTTTCAAACTGTGGCGTAAAGGCTATAGTGTTTTGTCTGGGTATAGTTACATCTTTCATCTCTGATTTAACGCTGAAATCATTTTTTGAAATTTCCCTGCTTGTCGCGCACGATGTAAGCAAGAAACACAAAAATATATACTTAAGGTATTTTGACATAAAGTGTTTGCCTCCCGATAGGTGTTTGCAAGATAACATAATCGCTACCAATTTTTAATACTTTAAAACCATCACTGCCCTGGTTTGCCCTGTAAAGTTTGCCATCTAAAAAACAAAAATAACCTGATTTGTCTCTAGAAATAATTGTAAGGTTTGGCATTTGAAAAGTAGTGTAATTGCCACTTTCAAGATCATGCTTATTTAAAAGAAATACTTCTTTTGGTTCTATGCTTATTTGGGTTTGGGGTGTAAGATTTTGAATATTTAAATTTTCAAAACTGTTTAAGCTATTTGGCATAGATATATTGTATGAAGCGTGTTTAATGGGTATTGCAAAACTAGTTAATATTATCAAAAAAGGTAAATATACAATTAAGTGATTGACTTTCATAAACCCAACCTAAAACCTTCAATGGTGCAGTTTAGAGTACCGTTTGAAGATTGAATTTTAGCATTATTTACAACAACTATTCCAGAGCCATAAAAGTTGTTAATCTCATTTATTAACTGCTTAAAACTACTGCTTGTCAAAGATACTTTAAAATTAGTAACTACTTTTGTGTCAATATTTTTAATGATCGCTTCATCTTTTTCTAAAACTTTTTTCTTTTCTTTTAACAAAACAAGATGGGCACTGTAAGAAGCAAGTGTATTTTGAGCTTGGTTTAGCAAAGCGAGTTCAACTGATGTAAACCTGTAAAATACAATAGCACTCATCAAGAAAACTGATGAAATAAACGCTATTAACAAACTTTTTTTAATATGTTGCATCTTTGCCCTCAAGCTTTAGATCAAACAATAACTTACCGTCAAAATAGTAAAAATTTGACAATTTCACTTTGTATTTCTTTGAAACTTCAGCTAAAAATATACTATATTCAGACTTTGCTTTATCGAGGCTACCAGAAACTAAACCTTTAATATCCACGGTGAGCGTTGAATTTATCGTTTGATTTGAAGTGGCATTTTGAATACTTGATGTTCCCTTTTCGTTTGAAACATTTACTTCAACAAAGTACAAATGGGGCAATTTGTAGCTAGAAAGATCTGATAGCATAATATTTAATTTTGGAGATTTTTCATATTGCGCATATAGATTTATGCTATTTTGAATATTCGTAGCATTAACGTTTAGGTTTAAACTGCTGAAATTTTGCCTAAAACTCTTGATCTCAGAATCAAGATAGTTTTTTTTAGCTGTAATCTTAAAATAATTGTCAAATCCAGCTATAAATACCAAAAAACTCAAAAATAAAACCAAAAATGCTATTTTATTGGCAATTTTACTATGTTTAAAAATTTCGTATCTATCTTTATGTTTTAGCGTCAGAAAATTAATATCGCTTTTATAAAGCAAACCCAATACTTCAATATAATCGTTTAATTCAAGCTTGCTATCAAATTTAAAAGTTGGTGCACTAACCTTAATATTTGCATTTTGTAAATTGTCAATCAATTCTTTTGAACCTAAGCAGTAAATATTTTTTACACTGTATTGCGATACAATTTGCTCTATATACTGAATTAACTCTTGAGTTTCAGTGCCAAAACCTTCTTTATGAATTTTTTTTGCATTTAACAATCTATCTTTGTCAAAGGCAATAGTCATGATAAATTCATCTTTTTCGATTATTGCCAAAATAGGCAACTGATTTGCATATTGATTACAAAATAAATTTTTAATTGCAATTTCAACAGGCACACACTGTTCAATTGTACAATCAAGTCTATCTATAAAATCAAAACTATCCTTATTTACTGCTACATAATAAAATAACGCTTTTGTTTTATCAACTTGCTTTATTTTTTTGTAGCTGATTTCAAAATCCTGACCAAAAATACCCAGATTACCTACTGCACTTTTTATTGCAGTATAGGTTGCAAGCTTTGATAAGCTTATAAATTCACCTGTATCTACATACAAATTAGATTCAAATGCTAAGCTAACTATATCTTTTGGTTTAATAAACTCAGGCAAAGTTTCTATATCAGATTCTTTAATATCCAATATCTCAAATTTTTTCCCATTTTTATATGATACTATTTTTATACCTTTTTTTGAACAATACAGTAGTTTTTTCATTTAAAAACCAAACCTAAGTTTTATATTTAAGCTTTGCAAAGCTTCTTTTACAATAGCAAAATTTATTCTATTTGTATTTAGTGAATATGCAATAAAAAGCGACCTTGAACATATTGTATTAATTAGCCTTGGTATGCCAAATGAGCTTTTTGCAATAGTTTTTAGCGCAACATTTGTGAAAGACAGATCGCCTTTTTGGACTTTTGATAATCTAAATAAAATATAATGCAAAGCTTCCTGCTTAGATAATTGATCCAAAGATTCATAAATGCTTATGCGTTGCCTCAACTGGCGCATAGCATAGCTTGAAAGTTTATTATTAAGTTCTGGTTGGCCTACAAGCAAAATTTGCATTAATTTGTTTTTTGTTGTTTCTATATTTGATAATAATCTCAATTGTTCAAGTGTTTCGTTGGGCAGATCCTGTGCTTCATCTATAATAATAGCCAATCTTTTCCCATTTTGAGAAAGTTGTATAAGATAGTCTTGAAATTGCCTCAAAAGCACATCAAGGTTAAGCTCGCTATCAGTTTTTACGCCCAAATCGTACAAAATGGCTAAAATCAGCTCTTTTGGCTGCAAAATTGGTGATATTAAAACTGCTGTTTCAAAATTTTCAGGTATGTTTTCAAGCAACATTCTAATAAGCATGGTTTTACCACATCCTACTTCACCAACAACTACTGCAAAAGCTTCATTTGACTCAAAAAAATACTTTAATATATCAAGTATCTGCGTGTGCGATCTGCTTGGAAAGTAAAAATCTAAATCAGGCGTTAATCTAAATGGATCATCACTTAACTTAAAAAAATCAAGCACTTCTTGCTTCACCTAACAGCTCCCATTTTAGATACAAGCTGATATACAGGAACAATTAAAGCTAGCACAATGATAAAAAAGAATACACCAGCAATTGTTAATACTATTGGCTCTATTGTTTTTTCCATTACTTCTACCATACGATTAACTTTTGTATAGTATGAGTTTGCAATATAGCTCATCTGTTTGTCAATCTCGCCCGTTTTTTCACCAGCTGATATCATACGCACAATAAATGGTTCAAATATTTTACTTTTTCTAAAGGATTCACTTAATCCCATACCGTTTTTTATACTATTATTGGTGTTTTCTAAAGCAAACTTAAATACAAGATTTTTGAAAGCTTTTTTTATTATATCAAGCGAGTTTGTAATTGATACGCCTACACGCAAAAGCAATGCTTCATACTCAAAAAAAAATGCAAGGTTGCTTGTTAAAATTAGTGTGCCAAAAATTGGCATTTTGTACATGACAGAATCTAAAAAAAATTTCCCTTTTTCACTTAACTTTAGCAAGAAAAAACCAACAAAAAACATACCAAACACTAAAGGAAAAATCCACCAATAATGATTCAAAAAAGCCACACTTTTTATAAGCAAAACCGTAGGCAAAGGCAACTTCAAACCCATTGTGCTAAACACAGCAGTTAATTTAGGCAAAACATAAAACATCCAAAAAGCTGCAGCTCCAAACATAGAAAAGCTAACAAACAATGGATACATTAGAGCCCTTTTTGTATTTGATATAATATCATCAATCTTTTGTAAATGTTCTGCTGCATCTTTTAAAACACCCGAAAGTGTTCCTGTTTCTTCTCCAATTCTAACTAAATGTATAAGCACCTCTGGGAAAACCTTGTGGCGTTTTAGTGCATCCGAAAAACTCATGCCTTCTCTAATATCAAAAATCACTTCTTCTGTTATGAGTTTAAAACGCTTATTTTTTGTATTTATAGCTAATTCTTCCAATGCTTCAAGCAGCGATATACCACCGCCCAACATTAAAGACAAATTATTGCAAAACTCTATAATTTCTTTACGTTTGATTTTTGGCTCAAAAAAAGAAAACCTTATAGGTTTAAATTTTATTGGCGTTAAATTTTCCCTTTCTATTCTTGTTAATAAAGCTTCTTCAGATGGGCTAATAAATATGCGCACTGCTAAATTACCTTCGCTATCAATAACCCAAACCTTGTACTTCATCTACCAAATACCCTTAACACTTCGTCAATATCTGTAATACCTTGCAGTACTTTTCTTTTTGCATCATCTAAAAGTGTGCGCATACCGCTTTCATAAGCTTCTTTTTCTATTTTATAAAGGGGTTCGTCTTGCGCTATTAGGTTTCTTATTGTATCATTTATAAGCAAAATTTGAGAAACTACAGTACGCCCTATATATCCTGTAAAATTGCATTTTGGACAACCATGTTTTTTATATATACTAATTGGTTTATCAATGGTTAAAAACTCCATATCTTCACGCGATGTTTCAACTTCTTGCTTACAAAAAGGGCAAAGCTTTCTGACAAGCCTCTGGGACACAAGCGCAACAACAGAGCTTGCAATCAAAAAGCTATCTGCACCTAAATCTTTGAGTCTTGGAATAATGCCTATGCAATCATTTGCATGAATAGTTGACAATACCAGGTGTCCTGTCATAGAGGCTCTTATTGCCATTTGGGCTGTTTTTGCATCTCTAATCTCGCCAATCAGTATTACATCTGGATCTTGTCTCATAAATGATACTATAGCACTAGAAAAATCATACCCTGCAAGTTCATTTACTTGCGTCTGGCGTGCCATTGGGTATTTATACTCAATTGGGTCTTCTACTGTCATTATGTTTTTTTCCAAAGCATTTATGCGGCGCAGTGCAGCATAAAGTGTAGTAGTTTTGCCAGAACCTGTTGGGCCGCTTATCAGTATAATACCATAAGGTTTTGAAAATGCTATTTCCAGTTTTGCAAGATCTTTATCGTCAAAACCCAAATTAGGCATAGAGTACAAACTGGAGCTTGCACCTAATATTCTTATAACAACATTTTCACCATAAACTGTTCTTACAGTCGAAACCCTCATATCGTAAGTTTTACCCAAAAACTCAAAGCTAATGCGCCCGTCTTGCGGTTTTCTTTGCTCTGATATATCCATACCTGATCTTACTTTTATGTTTGATATAAAACGATTTGTAAGTGTTTGTGGCATAGAGTAGGCAAGACGCATTACGCCGTCTATGCGAAAGTGTATGTGTAAGCTTTTATCTGTAGGCGTTATATGTATGTCGCTTGAGCGCATATTTATTGCTAAAATAAAAATTGAGCGTGTAAAATCTTCCATGTTGATATCTGCATTTGGGTTAGCTTTGATCATATTTATTACACGCTCTATATCTTGCTC
>NZ_JBMFGQ010000040.1:0-2759 GCF_049977265.1 Desulfurella sp.
TTGTTGGAGTATAAATATTCTTATTTCTTGAGTGTTTTGAGCATCAATTTGACTATTAAGAAGACTTTTGCTTGTATACCACTTATTGCCACTTTTAATTGCAACCTCAAAATCCTTAACACAATCCAAAAGTGGCTGTTTATTAATCGCACCATTTGATTGGTTTATGGTAGCTCTATATAATTCATAAGTTGAAGGCTCACAAAATTTTGGCAAATTAGTATTGTCCAAAAAATAATCTACTCTATTAAAAGGCATGCGAAGTGTAGTATCTGCATCAACACCATACACAACATATGTATAATCGGATGGTGGTATATTGGCATTTGATGGAAGTGTGCTAAGCTTAAAGTAATACAAACCGTTTGATTTAGCATACAGGTCTTTATTGTGTAAAATTATTACATAATCATTGTCATCGTTTGTGCCTTTTGTAAAATGATTGTCAGCTTCATTTTTTGGCCAGCTTAAACTATCGCTGTAACCCTGAATTTGCCAATTTGTGCCATCATAATACATTACGCTCCACTTCCTTGAAGCAGAGTTTATATTGGCTATAGTTGAACGTATAACTAAATACGAAGCATTGTTATATGTGCCAATTTGCACTGGCCAAGGCACACCAGGTGCATTGTTATAATTCTTGGCTGGACTTGAGGATGCTTCGGCATAGTTGCTTGAGTCGACCCCTTTGGGTATGCTTTGCGTAAGACCATAACCTGCCATCTCGCAATCGTACCTTAGCAAATCAATACCCATTAATGTATTAATCTGGGATTTTTGCGTGCTTGAGTGATAAAAAGATAACTTTAAAACTTTGACAAAAGTATAATAACCTATTGCTAAAGCCACCATAACTATAAATAGCGTAACAATAATCTCTAAAAGCGTAAAACCTTTTTTATTGTGATTCATTGTTTCCTCACTACAATAACTCTTGTTGTGTGCTCTAATTTACCTTTATAATTCCAACTAAAATTTGCAATACATATGGTATTTGAAGTTTGATCCTGTTTTGTAGTTTGTATTGTATAGCCTGGGATATACTTTGATATGGTTGAGTTTGTAATATTTATATTTGTTGGTTGAGAGTAATCATCACAAAGCGCAATATTCGATTCAATCTCATTACGCTTTTGATCAATGATTTTTAGCACAGCATTTCTTACTTCATTTTGGCTTTCTACATTCATTGCCAGGTTTAGTGCACCTAAAAGCCCAATTAAAGCAATCAAAATTATAAATAGCGCAATTATGGCTTCTATCAAAGAAAAACCATTTTTATTGCGTGCAGCTTGTACCATTATAAACTCCTGATATTATTCTTGTAAAAGATACATTAGTGCAGTTTGGGTTATTGCTTTCAATAGTATATATGCTTGCTGGTGTAGGATATCCAAGCGGGTAAAATATTATTGGTAAGTTGGCTGGGTTTGTAGAACAACTATACTTTAAATTTATTGGTCCTTTAATAATTTTGTTGTTTGTAGAATCCCAAATTGTGTAATTATTTGCAGTAAAATCTACCTCTACCTGCACTTTGCGAGTAAAAGCATATGTTTTTGACCAATCTAAATCTGATTCAATCTGGTTAAACTGACTTGTAATCTCAAAGCTTTTCATGTATTTATTAAAATTTGGTATAGCAATAGCAAGTACTATAGCCAAAATTGATATAGTTACAATAACCTCAAGCAATGTAAAAGCTTTCACTTCTCCAACCACTGAATAATAATACCTTTATTTGTTCCAGCTGGGACTTGCGTTGGTTTTTTAACAGCTGGTATACCGGTATATGTGCCAATAATTCCTGTTGTATTAGAAGTATTTGCACTTGCTGAATACAAGCCTCCAGAAGATGTAGAAATAATATAGCTTTGTCCGCTCGTATTTGGTGCACCCGTTCCGCAAGATAGAGACCACACTCTTGTTTGGCCGCCATAACCACTGATGCATAAAGATTTAGAAACATTTCCCCCGCCTGATGGAATTGCTGTTGTAAATGTAACAGAGTTTGAATCTGCTGCAGGATCGCTAATATCTCTTTCTCCCAATTTTGCATCAAGTGGTACATACCATGAAAAACCTGGTACGTAAGATTTTCCTATTTGATTAGATGGTGTGATTTTTGTTAAACTAACAGTACAACTTTCTGAATTTATACAGCTTGTCACATCTGCGCCAAAGATATTTTCGTTTGGACTTGTAATACCATCTGTAGCTTTAAAGTACCTGCCTGTCCCAAAATATATATATTGTCTGCTATTTTGGCACTTTGAAGTCGCAACCTGAGCGGTAACTGGCCCAATATCCATGTTTAAATTAACTTGCACAATTTTCCAGTTTTTATAGTCAGCATTTTCAAAAGTATTAAGTAAAAAAACCTTCCCATGCCAATTACCACTACTGTCTTTATAGGATATACCAAATGGTATTGCTGCTGTTAAGCTATTTGAATTATCCACTATGCCTCCAGTAAATAATCTTCCACCAAAAGCATTATTATAAGTTGAACCACCAAAATCTGTAATGGTTTGCAATAAATTACCAGAAAGCAAATCCAGTATAAACGCTTTCAAAGACTGGGTTGATGAGCCATCATAATCGGTTGGGCCAGATAAAAACATTACAAAATACTTATTTTCTTTATCATATTCTTTTATTATAGCAGGTCCAGAATAGCTAAAACCTAAACTTGCGTCGCTAAACTCCCACAACAAACTTGGGTTTTTGGGGTCTGTAACATCAAGTGCATAGTA
>NZ_JBMFGQ010000040.1:2859-5065 GCF_049977265.1 Desulfurella sp.
TAAACTCCCACAACAAACTTGGGTTTTTGGGGTCTGTAACATCAAGTGCATAGTATGAAGAATAACCTGCACCGTTTGCATCACTTGGTGGATTTACACAACCACCAAGCCTCATACCTCCAATTAGGATTGTTTTCACACCGCTTGATGTAAAAACTCTAAATACAAAAGGTTCTAAATCATTAAAATATATATGTTTGCTTGCATCATAGTTTGGATCTGCTAAGTATTTTAAATACGGCAAGGAATTTTTTGGTATAAATGCCCAAAGCTCACTACCCACCTTGTCATTGCCATCAGTGCAGGTTATGTTTCCTTGACTATCTGTTGTAAATTTATCATCATTGCAAAGTTTTACTATCGTATCTTTTTGGTAGGTATTTATGGGCTGCCCCATAAGAAACGCATGCAGCATACCATCGTTTGCACCAGCAAATATAACATTGTAGGTTTTTGAAGCGTCGTTATAGTTAACTGCCTGCATAACAGCTGGAGACGAATATACAATATCACCAAGCTTCCAGACGCCTGTTGTACCACTTTGAGTAACGGTGCGATTTCTTGCGCCACTTATATCTGTGCCTCGTATATAGTTTATTAAATTAGTTGCTTGATTTGAGCTACCCAGATAGTCTGGCAAACTGCCAAAATAAGGACTTATTTTATTAAGATTAACACTACTAAAGTCTATTAAAGTTTTGCCATCAACTGTAGTATAAATAGTCCTTTTGTCTGGGCTTGTACTAAGCAAAACCGCGCCTGATTCAAATACCGGTGTGTTGTTGTCAAATACACTTGATGGGTTTGTGCCAAAAGTTATTGTAGGGTCTGTCGTGTCAAGCTGTTTGTTGCCATTGTCTGCTTTTAGCAAAGGCGCAGAACCAGGGCTCTGGTATAGCCACCATGCATATAGCTTTCCTACCCAAGAAAGTGTATTACCATTATCAAATGTTTTTTGGGGCCAAAATACAGATTGCAAAACAATAGAACCCTGATTGCTTGAGCTTGCAATGGCTGCAGATGAGCCAGATGAAACATTCTTTGCTATATCTTGAAATATCGCAGCAAGGCTGTTTTTTAGCTCAAGTGCATTGTTTGCACTAAAGGCTGTTGGAGGATTTGTTTGAGTTGGGTCTGGATTTGGCGTGTAGCAATAGCTGCCATATGCACCGTAATAGCCATAATCTGTATTTGAGCAATCATTATCACAACTTGAACAATTAGTAGGATATGTAGGAAAATTATTTGACCCATAAAGTGAAACATTCTTTAGTGCCTTAAAACCACAAGCACCGCTTCCGGTGCTTAAAAACATACCCACACTGTAGACTCTGTTTATCTTAAAATCTGTGTTATTTAGCGTCCTTTTAAATTTATTGTGCATATACCATGCAGGCTTTAGTGGATCACCACCTGTATTCCAATCACCATCAGACATCAAAATTACATAGTTATTGGCGCACTCTGCAGAGCAAAAATCACAGTTTTTTGTTATACAGTCTTGGTTGCAGGGCTGATACATAGGATCCTTCCATGTACCCTGGCCATAGCTGAAACCATAATTTCCGTATAAGTAACCTTGGCCTTTACAATCTGTACCTATATCTAGAGTGCCTTGATTAAAATAATCCAAAGCTGCTTTCATCGCTGGTCCTGTTGCCGTTGCACCACCTGGAGTTGCACCGTTTATCATTCTAATTAAATATGTATAAGGATAATTTGGATCAGTATTGCCTGAGCTATCATAATCGCCAATATATACTTTTTTTGTATCTACGTTTGACGAAAACATTTCTAAACCAACGCGGGGCTTAACATTTTTGGAATCGTTAGCTAAAGATAAAAGCAAAGAATTATTTATTCTACTAATTGGAGAAAGGATTTGCATACCATTATAAGATGATAATAAAATACCACCGCTTATGTTATCATTTGGGTTAGGAGTTCTTGGGTCGCAGTCTGAATCTGCAGATGAAGCAGATGAGCAATGCGCTGGTGAGCCTCCAGTTAATACCCACTGCAAAAGGTCAATGCGTGTCATATAGTGGTAATTTAGACACGATCCTTTATAGCTTCTATTAGAGTAAATCTTATCACTGCTATTTGGACATACAGCTACTTGAGCATTATTATTTATATACCAATAAGAACCATTGTAAGAATAAACGCTATTTGGGTCAAAATAGCCCTCTTCGTTTCCTTGATA
>NZ_JBMFGQ010000040.1:5165-12926 GCF_049977265.1 Desulfurella sp.
CCAGCTCATAGAGCCGCTTATATCCATAACAATTAATACATTTGGAGCTATAGCAGTCTGCGTACCAAGAAACGGTGGTATTGCAGCAGCACTTGGCGAGGAACAATCTGCAAAAGACACATTAGCAGAAAAAACCAAAAACGCTATTGCCAAAAACAACTTCTTTATCATCTTTTACTCTCCTGTAATTACAATAGCTTCTTCACAATCTTTTACCAAATACAAGGCAATGTTTGAGTGCTCTTTTAATTTTTTCAAAACTTCATCATTTTGTATTGAAAAAGTATGAATGCCTGTGCATCTTTTAGAGTATACATCCACTTTGATTGAGGAATCCTTCAAATTAATGCTAATTACTTTACTAATAACCATTGTATATTCTGCCGCAAACGATACATTGATATACACTAACAAAGCTATACTTATTACCAAAACAAATACTTTTTTCATACTGCAACTCCAAATTTCTTTAATTTTAAGTTATATTTTATATTGGATAATTTATAAATGCAAGTAAAAAATTAAAAAAATGCAATAAAAAATACATAATATTGACAAAATATTTTAGTCAAGTAGAATAAGTTTGACTGTTTTTGTAAACAAAAACTTTGGGAGTATACTTATGGATGAAACAATTAGATTCAGCATATCTTTACCTGAATCTCTTTTAAAAGAATTAGATGAAAAGATGATAAAAAAAGGTTACGCTTCAAGGTCTGAGTTTGTTAGAGATTTAATAAGAAAAGAGCTTGTAGAAGAAAAATGGTCAAGTACAACTTATGAAGTCTACGGCGTATTGACTATAATTTACGATCATCATAAAAAAGAATTAGCAGAAAAACTAATAGATATACAGCATGACTGGCCAATCAATATTGTATGTGCAACGCACATTCATATAGATCATCACAATTGCCTTGAAAATATTATTTTAAAAGGCGTACCAGAATCAATTGAGGAAATTGCAATAAAAATAGGCGGATTAAACGGTGTTAAGTTTTCCAAACTCACACGCGCAGCTAGTTTGGAAAAATAAGTTAATAGTTTGGAACGCACAATTTTTTGCCATTTTGGTTTAATATATCAAGCTCTATACCATAAACATCACTTATAATCTTAGCATTGAGCTCATCTAAGCTACAAAAATCAAGCAACTTTGCATCTTTTAAAAACAACAGCCTATCAGCGTAATTCAGTGCCATATTTATATCGTGCAAAGCCATTATGGCTATAAGTTTTTTTTGGGAAACTAAAGTCTTTAATAATTGCATAACTTCAATTTGGTTTTTCAAATCAAGGTTGTTTAAAGGCTCATCTATAAGCAGAATTTTTGATTCTTGAGCCAAAAGCTGAGCTATGCGCACCTTTTGGGCTTCCCCTCCACTAATTGCCGTAAATTTCTTTAATGCAAGGTGATTTAAGTTAAGTGTGTTTATGATTGATTGAGCAATAGCATAGTCTCTTGCACTAAAAAATTTTTTTATATAAGGTTTTCTTGATAGCAAAACACTTTCAAATACATTTATGTCAATGTTTTTAGGGCTTTGGGCAAAGTAAGACACGATTTTTGCAATCTCTTTGCTTGGCATTTTATTTATGGCTTTTTTATTAAATAAAATATCGCCAGATGGTTTTAGAATCCCACATAAGCATTTAAGCAATGTTGTTTTGCCTGCGCCATTTACGCCAAGCAGCGCCACAAGCTCACCTTTTTTAGCAAAAAATGATACATTGTCCAAAACTGTCTTATGCTTATACATAAACCTTAGATTTTTTACCTCTAAACTCACCTTTTGCCTCTAATTATAAGATAAAAAAACACAGGAGCACCGATAAATGATGTTATAATCCCAACAGGCAATACCACATTGCCAAGAATATTTCTTGCAATAATATCTGCAAGTATCAAAATAATTGCACCTATAATTGCACTTGAGGCCAAAAAATAATCACTCCCAATAAGCCTTTTTGCTATATGCGGTGCAACTAAGCCAACGAATCCTATTATACCAACGAATGCAACTATACTTGCGCTTAACAAAGATGAAACTACCATACTAATAATTCTCAAATTTTCTGCGTTAACCCCAAGTGATCTTGCATGATCATCGCCAAACTGCAATAGCTTGTAGTCTATCGATTTGCTCAAGAAAAATAAAAAAGCAACAACAAACAACCCAAATATCAAAAAGATTTCGCTGTAGGTTGTTCTTGAGCAATCGCCAAACATCCAAAAAATGATAGCGCTAATCTGCGTATCACTTGAAAAATACTGCAAAATTGCAAGCAACGCGCTAAACAACGATCCAATAGCAACACCAGATAAAATAAGCGTTTCATTTGATGCATTTTTTAATTTTGAGATAAATACTATTATCAATGTTGCAACTAAAGAACTTAAAAAAGCACTAAAACTTACAGCGTACGGATTCTTAAAAAAAGCAGAGCCAAAAAAAATTGCCAAAGCTGCACCGAATGCACTTGATGCTGAAATACCAAGCGTAAACGGTGAAGCTAATGGATTTTTAAGAACAATTTGCAAAACAGCGCCACATAATGCAAGACCGCCCCCAGCTAGGATAGCTGTAAGTGCTTCTGGCAGCCTCATTTGCCAAATCACAAGCTCTGAATTTGAATTAGCCTTAAAAACAAGCGCTTTTAGACATTCATAAACCGAAATATTATAAGAGCCAATCATTACAGAAGCAATAATTAATACAAAAAGAATAATTACTAAAGCCAAAAGATAAAACAATTTTATTCTTTTTTGCTTAAGGTATGTTTTTGCTATCATTAAAAATTTAACTTGCCTAAATTCCTTTTGTAAACTTTAAGCATTTTATCGTACAAAGGTTTATTAAGCAAAAATTTGTATATTTCATCAGCTATTTGTTTAATATTATAATTTTGCTTGTAAACAACATTTGCTATAAAATACGTATCAATGAGAGCGTTATCTATATTTGTCGCATAAAAATTGTATGGCCACTCAACATATACATTGTGATTTCTAAAAGCACTTAAACTTTTATAAAATTGCGGATTTTTTTTATAATCTTTTTCAACTAATGCTAACCCGCCCAGATCTATTAATATATACTGTGGATTTAATTTTAAAATTTCTTCTTTGCTAACCATAATTGCACCCTGAGATTTTACATTTTGAATAACGTTATGCACACCAAGCAATTCAAAAGGCAAAAAATTGCTCTGGGTACTTTCTATACCATGTGCGCCCCTCATACCCAGTGCTCCAATATATGCACTGACTTTTGGTTTATTTAAAGAAATTTCTTTAATATAGTTAAATTGCTTATCCAAAAAAGATATGATCTGTTTTGCTCTGTCTTGTTTGTTACAAATTTGTCCTATTAACAATAGTGATTTTTTAAAGTCATCATTATTAAAGGTTGCAATCTGACCATAACTTAAAACAACAACAGGTAGATGCGTTTTATCCTGCAACATTTGAGCACTCTTTTTGTCAACTAAATATGTTACAAAAATCACATCGGGCTTTACGCTTAAAATTTTCTCTATATTTATACTTGAGTTTGGACCACCCTGGCCTATAACAGGCAATTTTAATAATTGTTGGTTTGCAATCATATATGGTGCAGTAGATTTTTTTTCTATATTTTCTATGCCGACTACATTATTAGCTAAATCCATATAGCATATAAGCCTCAACGTACCAGGACCAATAGCAACTATACGTGATACTTTATGATTAATAGAAACATGTCTATCAAGTAAATCAACTACTTCCATTGCGTTTGCTTTTACTGCAATAATAATAAAAAAAACTATAGCAAGTAAAAAAAATCGTTTTTTCATTTAAACCTCCAAAAATAAAGATTGTATTGTTTGTATACCTCTTCCAATTAAAGCTGGCATTGAAATATTTGCACACGTAGCACAATAATGCTTACCGTTTTGTTCTATGATTTTCGTTGACATGACAAGCTCAGAACAGTTGTCACACTTAAGACTGTCAAAAATTGGTGCTCTTTCGATAGGTTTTATTTTTATAGGCTTTATATCAAATATACTATTATCAATCTCTAACATTTTATAACCTGTTTCTTCCCATAAAGCAGACATTTCCTTTATTTCCTCTTGGTTGGCGTTT
The DNA here is from genome assembly GCF_049977265.1 of Desulfurella sp. Taxonomy (GTDB): domain Bacteria; phylum Campylobacterota_A; class Desulfurellia; order Desulfurellales; family Desulfurellaceae; genus Desulfurella. The sequence continues at coordinate 9,298 of NZ_JBMFGQ010000040.1, forward strand.
CTTTGCTTAACAACTCTGTCAAAAAGCTCTATGCCTCTTTTTGGAAAGTAACTTTTAACTTTATCAGAGTCCATATACAACCTTAAACCTTCAAAATTGCTTCTTCTAACTATTGATAGAGAATTTTTACCAGTATCTAAGTAAATGAGGCTATTGTTTCCTATTGTGCATCCTGTTGCTATCTGAACGCCATCAAGAAAACAGTTATTACACTCAACAATTGCAAGTAAATTTTCATTGATTGTATCTTCCGTACTAGCACGTTTTATATTCAACTTTGATAAAAGCAACAGAGATGCTTTGACACCAAGCGCCACATAAGGGCAAATATGACCGTGAAATTTTTTTGCATAATCCAGCCATTCTTTTTTGTAATTCATTAAAGCCCCCTAAAATGTTAAGCTTGCAGTTAAACTCGCATTAAATGGCTCGCCTGGATAAAAACTTGTATTTCCAGCAAGCGCATCATCCATTGAGTTTATAACAGCAATATATTTTTTATTTAATATGTTGTTTAATTGGAGTGATAATTTAAACTCGTGCATCTTGTAGATATTTTTAAGTGTATAATTTATTTGTGCGTTAAGTGTAGCATAAGATGCCACTTCTTGCGTGTGATTTGCGTCTGCATACCTTGATCCTACATAAATAACAGAAGGTATAAACTGCCACTTATCATAATTTACAATAAATCCGCTTTTTATAAGCCATTTTGGCACATCAACAATTTGCTTATCCTTGCAATCAATCAAGCTACCTTGGTAGCTAATATTATTATCGTAGGTTAATCTAGTAAATGAAGGATTAAAAAAGAATGTGAGGTAATCATTAACATAAGCATTAAATGCAAGATCAAAACCATAACCGGTGGCTTTGCCGATATTTTGTTGATAGTTTAGCTTAACACGGGGGTCATAAACTGTTGTTAGTAAATCTTTTTGTTTTGAGTAAAAAAATGTTGGCAAAATATCAAACCATGAACCTCTAATGCGTGCACCTAAATCAATATTATCTGAACGCTCAATATTGTACCCATCAAAAAGATCATTTAGCGTTATATGTGCTTTTTGAAATGCTTGCCTATTTGTATTATATAAATTAATAAGCGGCATATATGCATATGGTCTAATAAAGTTTCTGCCATAGTTTGTATAAAGTTCAAATTCATCACTAAATTTATAAGATAGGCCTACGTTTGGCAACCATATATCGTAAAGTCTTTCCTTTCTGTCTAAGTCTGGCGCTCTAACCAAACTATATGGGGCAGTTTTGCTTGTTACATAGCCTTGTGAAGCAGAATCGTTAAATCTAAAATACTTTATGCCTGCCTGGGCTTTAAATTTTTGGTCTTCAAAAGCAACCTGTAAAAATGGTGATTTTATATATGAATCACCAGTTGTTGCAAATACACCATAGCCTCTATAAGATAAATTATCACCTAAAATTGCATAATTTTGTGAATATATATCCATATTGGAAACTTCATACTGCATACCACTTGAAACTTTAAAATGATTAACATTTAGATCAACCTGCGCGATAATACCTTTTCTATCTATATCCCTTGTTCTTTTTTGAACAATATTTTGTGGAGAAATACCTTGCCAGATATGTGTATTTTCCTTAGAATAGTACGGTTTTAGTACTACATCAAAAATATTGGTTGGTTTTATTGTTAAAATGCTAAAAAAATCAGTATTTTGAAAATCACCATGATTATACCCAAAATAGTTTATATCTTTTGAAGCAACAGATGTTTTTGAACTATTATAATCAAGGTTCGTATCGTCAATTTGAGCATAGGTCAAAGCTCTATAAAGGTTTTGTTTTACAAAATTGTAATTAAAAAAAACTTTAACATCAAACACATCGCCAACTGGTTGATCAAGCATAAAATTTACATTGTTCCTTGGGCCGATCTCACCAGGGCCTCTCCATTTATTTGCAATGCCGTATGAGTATGACACACTAAATCTTGTATTGGTTTTATCGATATTTCCAGAATCAAACCTGAAAAAATTTTCGTACAATTCATAAGTACCATAAGTTTGCTGCATTTTAAACTGTGTTGTTTTAAGTGGCCATAATGGTACAAGCTCAATTGCTCCACCTCTATTTCCAACGCCTACGCCTAAGCTTGCTGGCATTGCAGATTCGTAAACCTTTATTGCCTTAAAATTTTGCATATTGTAAATATAATCTCTGGGTCCCATAGGGTTTCCGCCATAATTTGGTATGCCTTCTACTGTCATTGCACCCAAATAACCACGCACACCTCTAATTCTAACATTTGTGCCTTCTGCATAAAGTCCACTTGAATCTGCATTTTCAACGCTAACATCAGGCAATATATTAATCGCATTATAAACGCTTGTTTGTGCTTGTGTCCCACCTAAATCCATACCCTGTTTTGTTACCTCTAAACCGGAAAAAACAGTTTGTTCCGTTTGTCTGGTGGGTTCAATAATTGGTGTTGCGCTTACATTTACAGCTTCTAATTTTTTTGCATCATCGGCAAAAGCGTAGTTTGAAAGGATTGTTAAAAAAAGACACACTAACCATACTCGCTTCATTTTCCCCCTTCTAATATTACAAATTATAATTCTGTAATATTATTTATCACAGTGGTAATTGTTTGTCAATAAATAATTTATTTTTGAAGTTTTTTTTCTAAAGAATACGAAATTAAAACTACAAATATTGATATGGCATAACTTATGAGCACATTGCTCAAATAATGCTTACATAAAAACATTCTTGATAGACCAACAAGTATTGCCCACAAAATAAGTAAAATTCCAATTTTTTTGTTTTTTGCAAAAATGCTAAATGCTAAAGTTGCATTTAAAGCAGTATGACCAGAAGGCATACTGTCGAAATCATGCCTAAATGTAAAAGGATAAAAACCATAAATGTTATCTTTTATATACATAATTGGCCTTGCCTGTCCAAGCATATATTTTAGTACTATAACCAAAGTATCTGCAAGAATTATTGATACACACATTATGAATACAAATTGTCTTAAAGGCTTAATCCAAAAAGATAAAAAAACGACCAAAGAAACGATTAAAAAAACCCACTCAAAAGACCCAATTTCGCTGATTTTGTCAAAAAAAGGTAAAAATATTTTTTTATTGCATAAAAACACACAAATATATCTATCAAATGTAAATATTGATATCACACCAAAAATAAGCAATGTAAAGGCTACTGTATAGTATTTTTTCACAAAACCTCAACCAAAAACATTAATAAACCTACTGTAAATGATAAAAGAGACACATACCAAAAAATTTTTCGCCTTGTAATAGCTGAAATAGATGCAACGGCTATACTAAGCTGTATTATGATTTGTGCAATTAAAAACTTATGGTGTTTTTCAAAGTTATGGTTACTTTTTTCCTGAAATTCTTTAACTTTTTCCTCAAGCTTTTGTGCATCTTGTTTTATTTGTTTCTTTTCTTGATTGTAACGCTGGGCTTGCAATTTAAACTTTTCCTTTTTTATAAGGTCATAAGCAATTGAATACATATTTTCCCTTATTACCTTAGCTTGATAGTAACCCCAAGCATCAGAAGCCTTATTTTGCATTAAAACAGCATCGTTTTTATTTAAAATAGTTTGAG